>NZ_ASSI01000082.1:0-18633 GCF_000466765.1 Burkholderia sp. AU4i
CGGTGCGCTCGCGACGGTTCGACGTCACCGCGCCGCCCGCGCCGCCGCCGATGGCGCCGCCGATCACCGAGCCCGTGCTGCCGCCGAGCGCACCGCCGACCGCTGCGCCGGCTACCCCGCCGAGCGCGCCGCCAAGCGCGTTGTTCATGTCACCTGCCAGGGCCGGCAGCGCAGTCGCGCCGGTCAGCGCGGCGACGACGAGAGCGGGGGCGATTTTCTTCCACATTCCCGTATTCTTCCTTGTTCGCAATCTGGTTATCGAAGGTCCGCTCGGTACGACGATCTGAATCGATCGACGTCGGATCCGGCATTGTGCCGAACCGCGGACCAATTCATTTCAATGAGCTTGCGGCGAAGAATAGCACCGGTCCCGCATCCTTGCCGTCGACATTCTGGTAACAAGTTGTTTACGAACAGGCGCCCCCGAACGCCCGCACCAGAATGCCCGCAAACCCGCGCCGGCATTGGCTCTGCCGAAGTTCCGGCCCTGCGCGACGACGGGTCGCCCATGCGGGGCGTCGCCCGTTTGCGACACACGTGGCAACACATCGGGCACGTGTCGTGAGCGGGCCCGGAAACGACCGTCTGGGAAAAATGAAGGGGGTCAGTACACGCCAGGCAGCAGCCGCCAGGTTCGCGCGCAATACGCGTCGTACTCGGCGCCGAATTGCGCACGCAGCAGCGCCTCTTCGGAGCGGATACGCGCGACGAGCGGGATCATCGTCAACACGACCAGCAGCACGCCGACACCCGAGCGGAACGCGAGCGCCCAGCCGACCGAATTGACGAGCAGGCCGAGATAGCTCGGATTGCGGATGCGGCGGTAGATGCCGTCGGTCACGAGCGTATGGCCCGGCTGGATCGCGACGAGCCCGCTGAAGCGCTTGCCGAGCACGAACACGGGCCAGATGCGCAGCACGCCGCCCGCGATGTAGAGCGCAACGCCGGCCCAGCGCACCGCGTCGCCGCCGAAGGTCCAGAAGTCGAGCCGATCGGTCAGCGCGGGCAGGTAGGCCAGCAGGAACCCGCTCACCGCGAACGCCGCGAGCACCCAGCGGTTGTCGCGGTTCTCGCGCTCGCCGCTGCTCAGGTTGCCTTCGGTGAACATCGCCGCGACGGCCATCGCGAGTGTCGCGACGACGACGACGGTCAGCGGCGGATGCGAGAAGAAGGCCGCGAACCCGCCGCTGCCGAGCACCGCGAGCCCGAGATAAACGAGCGTGGAGATGCCTGACAGGGCGGCGACCTTGCGGGTGACTGTCATGACTGCCTCACCGGAGTGCGCTTTCCTGTGAAGTATAGGAACCGCGCGCACGCCGCGTAGCGCACCGCCGTCATGCGGCGCGCGAATCCGCGCGCATCGTCCGGCACAACGCCATGACCCTGGCCGGGGCGGCCAGCGCCCGCGCCCGGTGCCGGATCAGCGGATGCGGAAGTGGCCGCCGATCCCGACGCTGACAGGCGGCGCGTAATACGCCGGCGCATAACCGTAGTAGACCGGCGCGGGCGCGTAGCCGTACGGCGGCGCGACGTAGCAGCCGGACAGGCCGCCGATCAGGGCAAGCGTGATGAGAAGTCTGGACATGGCTCGATTCCCGGCGCGAAAGACGAATGGCACCTCGCGAACGCCGCGTCGTCGCGAGGTGCGACGGCCGGCACGAAGAGGCAATCCGCCCTTCCTGTCGCTCGATGAAGCAATGCGCCGAGTCTAGCGCCGGGTCGGCCGGGACGAGTTTCGCCGCCGGTTACACGTGTTACCTCGCATGACCGCTGAAACAGGCGATGGCGCGGCGGCCGGCCGGTGTGCCGCCGCGCGCCGTGCCGCGTGCAATCGACGCGTTACACGAAGCGCGCGCGAATGCGCTGCGCGAGCGCTTCGAGCGTCGCCGCGTCGGCGATCTCGCGCGCGTGCATCCGCAGCTCGGCGCCCTCCCAGCGCGGGATCACATGGAAGTGCACGTGCGGAACCGTCTGGCCGGCTGCCGCGCCGTTGAACTGGCCGATGAACACACCGTCCGGCTCGAGCGCCGCGCGCACCGCCGCCGCGACGCGCTGCGTCATGCGGATGCCGGCCGCGGCTGCATCGCCGGACAAGTCGAAGATCTGCGCGGCCGGCTCCTTCGGGATCACGAGCACGTGGCCGTCGGCCTGCGGCATCAGATCCATGATCGCGAGCGTCGTGTCGTCTTCCGCGACCTTCACGCACGGCAGTTCGCCACGCAGGATTCTGGCGAACGGGTTGTTGTTGTCGTAGGACATGTCGGTTTCCGATATCGGTTGGACTGGGAAAGCGGTAAAGCGGGAGTGCAATGCCCGACGATTATCGGCCGGCGACGGGTCGGATTTCAACTTGTCAGGCCCGCTCGCGCTGGCGCTCGCGCCGAACGGGCATCTCGTGACCGCGAACGGCGACGCGGTCAACGCCGCCCCGCAGCAGCCGAGCGAGATCGTCGAATTCACGGTGGACGGGCGCTTCGTCGTGCAAATGCAGGTCGACACCGTTCCAGGGGTCGCGTTCGGCCTGGCGTTCGGGCACGGCAGCAAAGGCCAGCGGCAATTCGCGGCCGTCGACGACAACACGAATACCGCGACGGGCCGGACCCTGCGCTCCGACGACAACAACACGCAGTGATGCGCCGCTTGAACGGGCCGCGCGCGGCCCGTTCGACATCCGCGATCGACACACACGGTTCGCACATGCCCGGCAATCTGCGCGCTGTCGACGCTGCCCGGCATCGCAGCCCCTCGCGATTGCCACCGCCGGCCCGAACCTGCGACACTGCCGGTTCGTGTTCCGCCTTCAGACAACCGAGGACACCCGCGCATGACGATCCCCTTCAAGAAGCCGATCCTGCGCGGCGTCGCGCTCGCGGTCGTCGCCGCGATCGGCTACACGGGCTACATGCTGTCCCGGCTCGCGCCGGTCGCGACCGGTTATGCGGCGAAGGCGCTGTGTTCCGGCGTGTACGTATCGGGCCGCCCTGCCGCGTCCGTGATCGACGTCGACATCATGGCCGGCGTGCATCCGCTGCTGAAACTGGTCCGCCCGTCGATCGATCCCGACCATCATCGCGCCGTGGCGACCTTCGCCGGCTTCGCCCGGCGCGAAGCCGACTTCCGGCCCGGGCTCGGCTGCACGCTCGCGATCGGGCCGTCGCCCGCCGCATTGCCGGCCGCGCTGGCACCCCTCCCCGATCCGCCGCCCGCGCAGCCCGCACCAGCCGCACCGGCCACGCCGCCGGCCGGCATCGACGCACGGAAACTGCAGACCGCGCTCGACCGCGCGTTCGACGAGCCCGATCCGGCACGACCGCGACGCACGCGCGCGGTCGTCGTGATGTGGCGCGGCCAGGTGATCGCCGAACGCTATGCACCCGGCTTCACGGCCGACACGCCGCTGCCCGGCTGGTCGATGACGAAGACCGTGACGGCCGCGCTGGCCGGCGCGCTCGTCGCGCAGCACAAGCTGTCGCCCGATACGTCGGCGCTGCTGCCCGAATGGCGCGGCAGCGGCGATCCGCGCGCGGCCATCACGCTCGACGAGCTGCTGCGGATGACGAGCGGCCTGCAATTCAACGAGGACTACGACGACCCGCTGTCCGACGTCGCGTTGATGCTGTTCACGCAGCCCGATACCGCGCGGTTCGCATCGGCGAAGCCGCTCGCGGCGACACCCGGCACGCAGTGGTCTTACTCGAGCGGGACGAGCGCGATCGTCGCGCGCGTGATGCGCGAAGCGCTGGGCGGCGGCGAGGACGACTACCTCGCGTTTCCGCGTCGCGCGCTGTTCGCGCCGCTCGGCATGCGCAGCGCGGTGTTCGAGCCCGATGTGTCGGGCACACTCGTCAGCGCGTCGTACATGTATGCGAGCGCACGCGACTGGGCGCGCTTCGGGGAGCTTCTGCTGCAGGACGGCGTGTGGGACGGCCAGCGGCTGCTGCCGGACGGCTGGGTACGCTACCTGACGCGCGCGACGCCGCAGTCGTCGCGCCAGGAATACGGCGCGCAGCTGTGGGTCAAGGTGCCGGAGCCGTTCAACGATCGCGATCCGCACGCCGTCGCGATGCCGGCCGACGCGTTTCATGCGGTCGGCCATGAAGGCCAGTTCGTGAGCGTGGTGCCGAGCCGTCAACTGGTGGTCGTGCGGCTCGGGCTGTCGCGGCCGGAATCCGCGTAGAACCACGAGGCGTTTCTTGCGCGCGTGCTCGACGCGGTGCCGGCGCCCGGCGCGTGACGACGGGTACGTGGATCGATGAATCAGGCGTGAAGCGGCAGCGATTGCAACACGGCCGCTTCACACCCTGCCGGCCCGGCCTTACGGATTCGCGCTGCCCGCGTATTGCTTGAAGCCTTCGCGCGTCGCGAGACGTTCGATATAGCGCGACACCGCCGGCAATTCCGGATGCTCGAACGGCGTGCCGAACCAGCGGTTGACCGACAGGCCGATCGGAATGTCCGCGAGCGTGAACGTATCGCCGGCCACGTACGCGCCCGTCTTTTCGAGCTGTGCGTTCAGCACCTGCATGTGCTTCGTCCAGCCTGCGATCGACTGCGCGATGCCGGCCGGATCCTGGTGATCGGGCGATTTCCGCACGAGGCCGAGGAACGCGCCGACCCACGAGCGGTTCAGGTCCGCGCCCTGCCAGTCGATCCATTGATCGACCCGCGCACGCGCCTGCGGCTCGGCCGGATACAGCGCGTCGCCGCCGTAACGGTTCGCGAGGTAGCGGATGATCGTGTTCGATTCCCAGAGCACGAAATCGTCGTCCTTGATGACGGGCACGAGCGCGTTCGGGTTCAGCGCGAGATAGGCCGGATCGTTGGTCGTGCGAAAACCCGCGCCCCAGTCTTCCTGTTCGAACGGCAGGTTCAGTTCGGTGCACAGCCACAGCACCTTGCGGACGTTGATGGACGGAATCTTGCCGAGGATGTGCAGCATGCAGTCTCCTTGTGAGGTCGGATGCGGAGCGTTCGGGGCGCACGACGCGCCACGAACGCATTCACGCCGAATTTAGCAGGTTTGCTCCGGGAACCTCCGTCCTTTTCCCCTGGGGAACTTCCTTCGGGCACGGGCAGAGCGGTCAAACACGACCGCGAGGCAAACGGCGGGCCGCGTGCGCGAAATCTCCATGCGGCCGGTTCGTCAGGTCACGCAGCGCGTGCTCGGCCGTCGGGAACCGGAACATGAATCCGTCCTGATGCAGCCGCGCCGGCATCACCCGCTGCCCGTCCAGCAGCAGCTCGGCCATCTCGCCCATCGCGACGCGCAGCGGCGCGGCCGGCACGTGCAGCCAGGCCGGGCGACGCAACACCTTCGACACGACCTGCACGAACTCGCGCTGGGTCAACGGCGCCGGTGCGACCGCGTTGTAGACGCCGTGCATGCCCGCGTTCGACATCACGCGTGCAATGATCCGCAGCACGTCGTCCCGGTGTATCCAGCTCATCACCTGCGTGCCGTCGCCGAATCGCCCGCCCATCCCGAAGTAGTGCGGCAGCAGCATCGGGCGCAACGCGCCGCCGGGGCCGAACACGACGCCCAGCCGCAGCACCACCGTGCGCACGCCATGACGTTCGAGCGGCTGTGCGGCAAGCTCCCACTGCCGGCACAGCCCGGACATGAAGCCGGTGCCGGCGCTGCTGCGCTCGTCGAGCCGCTCGTCGGCAGGCCGCACGCCGTAGTAGCCGATCGCCGACGCCTGGATCCACGTGCAGGGCTTGACCTCGGCGGTCTCGACCCAGCGCATCAGCGATTCCGTGACGCCGACGCGGCTGGCGAGCAGCACCGCCTGCCGGCGCTTGCTCCAGCGCGCGCCCAGCACCGGCGCCCCCGCGAGGTTGATGACCGTGTCGAAACGCTCGTGCGGCTGCAGTTGCCCGGCGGACGTCACGCTGCGCACACGGCCCTGAAACGAGTAGGCCGCGCGCAGCGGGTCGCGCGCCAGCAACGTGACCGAATGGCCCGCATCGAGCAGATGGTTCACGAGGGTTTCGCCGATGAAGCCGGTGCCGCCTGTGACGAGCACGTTCCCCGGCGGTTGCCCCGCGAACGGATTGGCGGCCGGCGCGCGTTGCGCGATCCGGCAGGCCGCGATTCCGTCGCGGATGCCCGATACCGTCACGCCGACGGCAAACACGCTCAGCAACCCGCCGCGCCAGCCGAGGTCGAGTACCTGAAGCGCGGTCGGCTCGTGCGCCCAGACGGCCAGTTGCATCGAGATCATCCCGAACAGCGCGCCGCCGTTGACGGCCAGCAGCGTGTGCAGCACGCGCTCGGTCGCCGGCAGCTTGCGGCTCTGGTCCTCGACGACGAAATCCCACAGCGTCAGCACCACCTCGACGACGACCACCGCCGCGAGGGCCGCGACCCACGCACCATGAAAGGCGACGTTCGCGATCGACGCGAACACGAGACCGTAAAGCACGGAGCGCACCGCGTGAATCCCCAGCTCGAGCCGCGCGCGCGGGCTGTGCGGCAGATCCTGCGTGAGCTCGTGGTGATAGAGCGTATCGAATGCGCCCATCGCGCCCTGCACGATCAGCAGGTTGAGCGCCCAGTCGTAAGCAGGCAAGGTGTTCATGGTGTATCCCTCCTCCACAGCCACACAAGCGGCGGCACCATCGCAACGAGTGCCGCCGCGTCGATCGCCACGTGGCCCGATACCCGGGCCTGCAATGAAAACAGCATGTCCTGCGGCGCCCAGATCGACAGGCCGGCCAGCAGCCACCCCCACACTTCCCGCCGGCGCAGCCGGTTGCCGAGGTGGACGAGCGCCAGCATCCAGACCGACGCGCATTGCACCGTCGCGCCGATCAGCGACATCCACCAGACCTGCTGCGCACGCGCCGGGCCGGGCGCCGTACCCGCCCAGAAATGCAGCTCGATGACGCGGTGATACGCGTCGAGCCACGGCGTGCCGGCCACCCACGGAACGGCGATGCCGACGAGCAGGTGGGCAAGCGCCGCGCCGTACATCCAGGTCACCACGATGCGGCGCATGTCATCGCGCGCGGGACGATCGGCCGCGGGTTCGGCGGGTTCGGCGGCGCGGTCGCTATCGCATGCCCGCCCGTCGCACGCCGCTTCGGTGCGATAGCCAAGCCAGCGCGAAAGGGCGTGCCGGTTGCGCGCGACGCGGCGATACAGCGGTGCCAGCACGCCGCGCACGACCGGCACGCGAAGCAGCCGGACGAGCCAGCCGCGCCCGGTCAGCGCATGGGCGGCGAGGATGCCGTCCACCCCGGTCAGCATGCGTCCGTCCGGCAGACGCGCATGAAGCTCGCGATTCAGCGCGGGCAGGCCGACGCTCAGCGGCGCCGGATCGAAGCCCGGCCCGGCGATATCGACGAAAGCCAGCCGCCGCTGCGCGTCGCGGGCACCGAGACGCCGTATCTGCGCGACACATAACGGACATCGTCCGTCGAAGTACAGCACCAGTTCACTTGATTCCATGATTCGCATTCCTTCTTGTTCTTGCGTGCACCGTGAATCGATCGACTGCTTTCCCGCACGCCGTACCGCCGCTCACGTGCGGCGGCGGCCACGCGCTTACATCGGCTTGAGCACCATCAGGAAGTAGACGGACAGCATCGCGAAGAACGCCGGGTAGCCGAGCAGTTCCCAGCGCTTCGCATAGCGCCAGTAGCGCTCCGGCAATGCGGCGTCGCCGTTCGCATGGGCGAGCTTCGCCATCGATGCAAGTTCGAGCTGCAGCCACACGACCGGCAGCCAGCACGCACCGGCGATCGCATACAGCACGATCGACGCGAGCAGCCACGGCGTATGCCACGGCCAGCCGGCGGTGTGCGCGAGCCAGAGCCCCGATGCCGGTTGGAAGATCACGGCCGGCGTCGTGAACCACCAGTCCGCGCGCACCACGAGGCGCGACACGGCCGCGATCGCGGGCACCGACTGCGTGCGGTTCGCGAAGAACAGGTAGAACGCGGTGCCGAAGCCGGTGCCGACCAGCAGCACGGAGGACAGGATGTGAAGCGCCTTGATGACGAGATAGGTATTCATGCTTGTTCTTCTTCTGAAAAAAGGATCAACAGGATCGCGAGAATCGGCACGTTCTTGAGCACGGGGCCGAACGGCTCGGCGAGCAGCGCCGGCATCGTGACCGCGATGACGGCCGAGTACGCGACGATCAGCGCCGCTTGCGCAGCCCACAGGCGCCGAGAAGGCGCGACGACGGTCGCGATGCCGAACGCGAAGTCCAGCGCGCTGGCCGCGTACAACGCGATCAGCGCGGGCAGCCCCGTCAGGTGCGCAGGCGCGAGCAGCGCGAGGCTCGCGGGCAGCGGATGGATGAACGCGCTGGCGATGGCCGTCCAGATCCACACGATCGCGAGCGCGCCGCGCAGCAACGGCCGACGCCACATCGCCAGCGCGTCGCGACGCAGCGCAGCGGCTTCCGTGCCGATGAAGCCGTCGATCCCGCGCGGCGGCCGGCCGAGCACGGTCGTGACGGCGGCAGGATCGCCGGTGTTCCCGCCACGCAGCATCGTCCACGTGTCGCGCGTGAACATCGCGCCCGGCAGCGTGCCGAGCAACGCGGCCGCCGCGCCGGCCAGCGGGCCCGGCAGCGTCACGCGGGCGGCCGGCGGAAATCGCAGCGCGGCACGGTAGCGGGCCAGCATCTCGCGGTATTCGACTTCGTCGTTGCCGACCACGTCGATCACCGCGCGGCCGGCCGCCGGCGCATCGCCCGGTTGCACGACGAGCCGCGCGACGACTTCGGCGAGATCGTCGACGTGCACGGGGCGCAGCCGCTGACGGCCGCCCGCCGGCAGCACCTGCACGGGCAGGCTCGCGAGCATCCGGAAAAACCGCGCGGACGCGCCGTCCGTGCCGTAGACGAGCGCGGGCCGCACGATCCGGAAGTCGATCGGCAGCGTCTGCAGGAAGCGGTCGGCGGCAAGCTTGCTGGCGAAGTAGCGCGTGCCGCCGCGCTCGACGCCGAGCGCCGAGATCTGGATCACGCGCCGCACGCCGGCGCGGCAGCACGCGGTAAAGAGTGCGCACGGCGCGGCACGGTGCACGGCGTCGAGTGTCGCGCCGCGCCGATCGGCGAGGATGCCGACCGCATTGATCACCACGTCAACGCCCTTCAGCCGCGCGAGCCACGCATCGGGATCGATGTCGGCGGCGAAGTCAATCGCGACGTCGCACGGGCCGGCCGCATGCCGCACGCCGCGCAGCACACGATGGCCGCCGGCTTCGAGCTGCGCGCACAGTGCCCGCCCGATGAAGCCGTTCGCGCCGCACACGAGAACCGTCATGCGGCGCGCCCCGGTGCGGCCCTGCGGGCAGGTCGACGGCAAGACTGCGTTCATTTTCATCCTCTACTTACAGTTATTTCTGTACAGACAGAAATAACAATTCCAAAAAAAGCGGGCTGCCTGCCCGCACTGCGCGTCACGCTTACTTCGACGGCTTGCGCCTGACCGTCTGGCTGATCTTCGCGCCGATGCCGAGCGCCTTCATCAGCGTATCGGGCTTGAGCCGCAGCATCTCGTCCGACCAGGTCGTGAGTGTCTCGACGAACTGCAGCGTGTCGCGGATGCGCTGCTCGGTCTCGCGGCTCTCGTTCGCGATCTCCGGATTCGTCAGGCAATCGCGCAGCACCGTGAGCGTCGGCTCGATCTCGCGCTGCCGCCGCCCTTCGACGATCAGCTTGAACAGTTCCCAGATATCGGTCGACGTCTCGAAGTGGTCGCGGCGGTCGCCCAGCACATGCACGACCTTCGCGAGCCGCCACGCCTGCAGCTCCTTCAGGCTCGTGCTGACGTTGGAGCGCGCGACGTTGAGCGTCTCGGCGATCTCGTCGGCCGCGACCGGCCGGCCGGCCAGATACAGCAGCGCGTGGATCTGCGAGACGGTGCGGTTGACGCCCCACCGCGAGCCCATTTCGCCCCAGTGGAGAATGAATCGTTCGGCAATCGGTGTGAGTTCCATGGCGTGAAATTTAGGCATTTCAGTTATTTCTGTCAAGAGAGAAATAACCGGACGACCCGCCGGGTTCCGGCCGCGCCCGCCCGCGATCGGCCGCTTCCATTACAATGCGCGGGATTTTTCCGATTTCAGGCCGTTTCTGCCTTTCTGACTAGAGGGTTTCCATGATCATCAAACCGCGCGTGCGTGGCTTCATCTGCGTGACGACTCATCCGGTCGGCTGTGAAGCCAACGTCAAGGAACAGATCGACTACGTGACTTCGCACGGCCCGATCGCCAACGGCCCGAAAAAGGTGCTCGTGATCGGCGCGTCGACCGGCTACGGCCTCGCCGCCCGGATCTCGGCCGCATTCGGCTCGGGCGCGGACACGCTCGGCGTGTTCTTCGAGCGCGCCGGCAGCGAAACGAAGCCGGGCACGGCCGGCTGGTACAACAGCGCCGCGTTCGAGAAATTCGCCGCCGAAAAAGGGGTCTATGCGCGCAGCATCAACGGCGACGCATTCTCCGACAAGGTCAAGCAGGTCACGATCGACACCATCAAGCAGGATCTCGGCAAGGTCGATCTCGTCGTCTACAGCCTCGCGGCGCCGCGCCGCACGCATCCGAAGACGGGCGAAACCATCAGCTCGACGCTCAAGCCGATCGGCAAGACGGTCACGTTCCGCGGCCTCGACACCGACAAGGAAGTGATCCGCGACGTCACGCTGGAACCGGCGACGCAGGAAGAGATCGACGGCACCGTCGCCGTGATGGGCGGCGAGGACTGGCAGATGTGGATCGACGCGCTCGATGAAGCCGGCGTGCTGGCCGACGGCGCGAAGACGACCGCGTTCACGTATCTCGGCGAGCAGATCACGCACGACATCTACTGGAACGGCTCGATCGGCGAAGCGAAGAAGGATCTCGACAAGAAGGTGCTGTCGATCCGCGACAAGCTGGCCGCGCACGGCGGCGATGCGCGCGTGTCGGTGCTGAAGGCCGTCGTCACGCAGGCAAGCTCGGCGATCCCGATGATGCCGCTGTACCTGTCGCTGCTGTTCAAGACGATGAAGGAAACCGGCACGCACGAAGGCTGCATCGAGCAGGTGTACGGGCTGTTCAAGGACAGCCTGTACGGTGCGACGCCGCACGTCGACGAAGAAGGCCGCCTGCGCGCGGACTACAAGGAGCTCGATCCGCAGGTGCAGGCGAAGGTCGTCGCGCAGTGGAACCACGTGACGAACGACAACCTGTACGAGCTGACCGACTTCGCCGGCTACAAGACCGAGTTCCTGCGCCTGTTCGGCTTCGAGATCGCCGGCGTCGACTACGACGCGGACGTGAACCCGGACGTGAAGATCCCCGGCATCATCGACACCACGGCCTGACGGCCCGGCCCGCCGCCCGTACCGCCCATGCGGCGCGGGAGGCGGGTTCGAGACTCCGGCGGAGTCAACGCGGCGCCGGTTCTTCCAGATAGACGCCCGACGACAGCGTGGCCTTCACCTGCCGCGTGAACTCGTCGGTCGACACTTCTTCTTCCCCTGCTTCGATCGCTTCGTACGCCTGGCGCACGACGTCGGCCGGCGTCGCCTTCGGCACGTCGAGGCCGGCCGTCAGGTCGGTATCGATGAAGCCGGCATGCAGCCCGACGACCTGCGTGCGCTGCTCGCGCAGCGAATGGCGCAGCCCGTTGGTCAACGCCCACGCGGCCGATTTCGACACGCCGTAACCCGACAGGATCGGCCGGTTCACCCAGCTCGCGACGGACAGGATGTTCAGGATCGCGCCGCCGCCATGGCCGGCGAGGATGCCCGCGAACGCGCGCGACATCGCCAGCATCCCGAACACGTTGGTCTCGAAGTGGTCGCGCAATGCGTCGGTCGCACCGTCGTCCGTCAGGCTGCCGAGTCGCGCGACGCCCGCGTTGTTGATCAGCAGCGTGACGTCGCGCGCCGCGTCGGCCGCCGCAGCGACGGCCGCCGGATCGGTCACGTCGAGCTTCACCGGCACGACGCCCGGCAGCGTCACGGTGGCCGGATCGCGCGCCGCCGCATAGACCTTGCGCGCCCCTCTCGCAAGCGCCTGCTTCGCGAACTCGAGCCCGAGCCCGCGATTCGCACCCGTGACGAACACCACTGCACCTTCGATCTTCATGACGCTTCCTTTCGCATGATGAATCGCATGCGCGCCGGCTCGCCGCGCGCGTGAGATCCGGTGAAAAACCAGGCTGCCATTGCGTTCCGAACCGATACGCCGCCGGCAGGCGGCAAGCCGCCCGTTGCCCGATACACGTGCCCCGGCGGCGCCCAAGACACCGATCGATTGCCATCGGCTGTTCCGGCAGCGGCTTTGCACCCTCTGCCAAGTCGGCTACACTCGATGTCAATGTCGATCACCATTGTCTTTGCCGTGCATTGTGTTCACGCAATCCGCTCATGTCAATGGTGGTCGCCATTGTGATTTTCAATCGACGCGATCGGCAAAAATCAGGGAGGAATCGATGGGCGTTTCAAGACAGCAGGCTGCCGAGAACCGGAGCGCGATTGTCGCGGCCGCCGAGCGGCTGTTCCGCGTGCGCGGCGTCGACGCGGTCGGACTCACGGAGCTGATGAAGGAAGCCGGCTTCACGCAGGGCGGCTTCTACAACCACTTCAAGTCGAAAGACGCGCTGGTGGCCGAGGTGATGGAAAAGGCCATGCAGGACCGCGCGGATTCGCCGAACGCCGGCAGTCTCGACGCGCAGGTGGCGTCGTATCTGTCGGCCGCGCATCGCGACAACGTCGAGGCCGGGTGCCCGCTGTCCGGTTTCGCGGGCGATGCGCCGCGACTGACCGATGCGGCGCGTGCATGCTACGCGCACGGCCTCGCCACGTATCTCGACCGGCTGGAACGGATGGTGGCCGTCGAAGGCGGGACACCGGCGCAGACGCGTCGCGACGCGATCGCCGTCTTCAGCCAGATGGTCGGCGCGCTCGTGCTGTCGCGCGCGATCGCCGGCACCGAGCCCGCGCTGGCCGACGAAATCCTCGCGGCGGGGCGGGACGCGCTCACCGCCGGGCGCGACGATCCGTCCGCGCCGGCATGACGGGCAGACGGCGGGGCAAGACGGCGCGCGCGGCGCCCTTGCCCCGCTATTCGACCGCCCGCGCGGCCTCCCACAGCGGCTGCCCGCCCAGCGCCGCATGCCATGCATCGAAACGCGTGCGCCACGCTTCGAACGGCTCCGCCAGCGGATGGCGCGGATCCTCGCTGAGCGAATACGCCATCCCTTCGATCAGCCAGCGCGGCTTGGTCACGACGGCCAGGTTGCCGAGGACTTCCGCCTGGCGGTGATGGATCAGCTCGTGCGCGAGAAAGTAGGTCTGCCAGCCGCGCGGTGCGACAACCACGCCGAAATTCCCGAGCGTCAGCGCCGCGCGCTGGCCGAGGCCGAATGCATCGGCGCACGCGCGGGTCGAACAGAACACGACGCGCGGCGCCTCCCGGAACGCGCCGACGGCTGCCGCCGCGCGCGCATAACCGTCGCGATAGAGCTGCCGTGCGTCGCCGAGCCTCGCGGCATCGTCGGTGCAGAGATCGGCGCTCGGGCACGACACGCCGGGGACCAGCGCAGGCGCGACGACGCGCAGCGGCTTGACCAGCGCATACGCGGCAATCGGCAGCGCGACAAGCAGGCCCGTGAGGGCGTAAACGACATGGGAGCGTTTCATCGAGGCGGGGTTCCGGGGCGTGCAGCTGAAATCTTCCTGCGTGACTATATCGGACTGGCGACGTCTCCGGCCCTGCCTGCTTCCCGGACGGGGCGCGGTCGCCCCGGGGCCCTGCGCTCGCCGCGACCGGGGAGACAAGCGCCGGAGCGACGGGATGCATCGCGCGCCCCGTTACGCGAGTTGCTTGTGGAAATACGTCGTCGCGCAGGGCGTGCCGTCGGGCATCAACGCATAGTTCGGCACGACGCCGACGCGCTGCCAGCCGGCCCGCTCGTACAGCCGCTCGGCGTCGCCGCCCGTCACGGTATCGAGCACGAGCACGGTCTTGCCGGCGTCGCGCGCGGCCGCGTCGGCCGCCGCCATCAGCCGCCCGGCGATGCCCTGCCGGCGCGCGTGACGCGACACGAGCATCTTCGCGATATCCGCACGATGCGGCTGGTTCTCCGGCTGCGCGGTCACGACCTGCACGGTGCCGACGATCCGGCCGGCCGCGTCCTCGGCAACGAGCAGGATGCGCTCGCCGTTCGCGACGCCGTTGGCGACGTGGGTCCAGAACGCGACGGCGGTCGGCCGCCCGATCGGCAACATGAAGCTGACGGACGCGCCGCCCTCGACGCAATCGATCAGCACGTCGGCCAGCGCATCGACGCAGGTCATCGCTTCGCCCGCGTCGATGCGGCGGACGGTAACGGATTCGGTCATGCCATCTCCGGTAATCAGGTGGGCCGCCCGCACGGGTTCGGCGGGCGGCCGGATCGGAAAGAACACCGGCCGATCGTCGCGGCTCGCGCAACGGCAGCAGGCATGCGGCGATACCGCGCCCGGTCGGCGCGTGTTACCGCCCCATCATCCTACGCGACGAAAATTTCCGTTGCACCGCCGTTCCCATTGCCTACACTTAGCCACATGGCTAACTTTCCACCCGGCATCAGCGACGTGTTCCACGCCCTCGCCGATCCGACGCGCTGCGCGATCGTCGGCGCGCTCGGCCAGGGCGAGCGGACCGTCTCCGCATTGGCCGAGCCGTTCGACATGGCGCTGCCGTCGTTCATGAAGCACGTGGCCGTGCTCGAGCGCAGCGGCCTCGTGCAGACCCGGAAATCCGGCCGCTCGCGCACCTGCACACTGGTCGGCAGCCGGCTCGCCGAGGCCGAGGCATGGCTCGCCGCGCAACGCGCGCTGTGGGAAGCACGATCCGATCGTCTCGTCGAATTCGTCGAACGCCGTCACCAGGAGGAGCACGATGTCAGCCAGCCCCGTCGACCCCGCTGAAGCCCACGATCTCGTCATCACGCGCACGTTGCACGCGCCGCGCCACGCGCTGTGGCGTGCGTGGACCGACCCCGAACTGCTGAAGGAATGGTGGTGCCCGAAACCGTGGACCACCGAAGTGCGCGCATTCGACCTGCGTCCGGGCGGCGCTTTCCACACGTTCATGCGCGGCCCCGACGGCGGCACGAGCGACAACCCCGGCTGCTTCCTCGAAATCGTGCCCGAATCGCGCATCGCGTTCACGTCGATGCTCGCGGGCGGCTGGCGGCCGCAAGTGCCGTGGATGGGGTTCACGGCAGTCGTCACGATGGCCGACGACGATGCGGGCAGCCGCTACGAGGCGCGCGTGATGCATCCGGACGCCGCCACGCGCGAGCGCCATGAAGCGCTCGGCTTCTTCGAGGGCTGGAACACCTGCATCACGCAGCTCGACGCCTTCGCGGCCGCGCTGCGCTGAGCGCGGCCGGGTGCGCGATCATTGCATGCCGCCTCGCGCGCGCCTAGGATTCCTGAAGGAAGCGCGACGAGACGCCGGCCCGCCGGCGTGCACCGTCGCGCGCGCTCCGCGGGAGGCGACATGTTGCACACGCACACGCATTCGACCCGGGTCAGCCGGCACCTGAACGCCCCGCGCGGGCGCGTCTACCGTGCGCTGCTCGATCCGCACGCGGTCGAACAATGGAAGGTGCCCGACGGCATGACGTGCCGCGTGCATGCGTACGACGCGCGCGAAGGCGGCGCGCTGCGCGTGTCGCTGAGCTATGACGCACCGTCGGCCGGTACCGGCAAGACCACCGCGCGCACCGATACCTATCACGGCCGCTTCGTCACGCTCGTGCCGAACGAGCAGATCGTCGAGATCGACGTGTTCGAAACCGACGATCCGATGCTGCGCGGCGCCATGACGATCACGATCACGCTGTCCGACGAAGCGGGCGGCACGCGCGTGGACGCCGTGCACGACGGGGTGCCGCCCGGCGTGCCGGCCGCCGACAACGAAACCGGCTGGCAAATGGCGCTGGCGAGGCTGGCGGCGCTGGTGGAGGCGGGGTGAGCAAGCGCCGGGCCTGTCGTCGCGACGCGCGTCAGCCGAGCCGGTAAGCCCGCGTGACCGTGCCGCGGAACAGCGCGTCGCGCTCGTCCGGGCTTGCCTGCGCCGTCAGGCGCTTGAACGCATTCCAGCCGTTCACGAACGAATACGAGCCCTTGTCGACCGGAAAATTGCTCTCGAACATGCAGCGCTCGGGGCCGAACGCGTCGATGCAGGTCATCATCCACGGCTTCCACGCGTCGGCGAGCTGCACGGAAGACGGCGGCCGCGCGCCTTTCTCGAAATCGAAACCGTTGATGCGCATCCCGAGCCCGCCGACCTTCACGTACACGTTCGGCAGCCGCGCGAGCGCGCGCATCGACGCCGACCAGCGTTCGAACTCCTCCGGCCGCTTGTCGGCATAACTCGCGATCCGTACGACGCCGCCGCAGTGATTGACGATGATGCGCGTATCGGGATTCGCCTTCGCGAGCTCGAACAGTTCAGGGAGTTGGGGAAAGAACAGCCACGCGTCGTACGACAGCCCGAGCGGCGCGAGCTGCGCGACGCCCGCCCGGTACGCGGAATCGAGCAGCATGCCGCGCGGCACCGCCGATAGCGGATTGGCGAGCGTCGGATCGGCATCCCAGGTCGTCAGGTGACGAACGCCGCGAAACCGCCCGCGACCGGCTTCGAGATGTGCTTCGAGCACCTCGCGCACGCGCTCGCCGAGACGCAGGTCCGCATGGCCGACGATGCCTTTCGCGACAGCCGGGCGGCCGTGCTGCTGCAGCGGCTCGGTCACGCCGGCAACGTAGGCCGTCTCGCCCGCCGGCTTCAGTTCGACCGGGCCCGCATCGCGATAGCGCGTCTGCGCCTGCATGTAGACGGACGCCTGGATGTTGTGGCCCGAGTGCGCGTCCTGCAGATAGTCGTCGAGCATGTAGATCCAGCCCGGCCGCTCATAGAAATGATGATGCGCGTCGACGATCGGCAGGTCGGGCTCGAGCGCGGGTTCGAGCGCCGACGCGAGCCAGTCGGGGCGGACCGCCAGATAGTTGCTTTGCGTCGTCATGCGGGAAACTCCCTCCTGGGTCGCCGCGCGCGTCTCGACGAACGCGGGCAGCGCGAGCGATGCGGCGGCCGCGCCGAGCAGCCGGCGCCGCTTGATCGAAAGCGTCGTGTCCATGTCACTCGCTCCGGTCGAACGCGTACAGCGACAGCGTCAGCAGCGTCGTGATCGCGAGCACGATCGCGAGGCCGAGCATGCCGGCGGTAAAGGTGCCGAAGGCGTCCTTCAGGTAGCCGACGAGATAAGGGCCGGCGAAGCCGCCGAGCGCGCCGATCGAGTTGATCAGCGCGAGCCCGCCGGCCGCCGCCTGGCCGGACAGGAAGCGCGAGGGCAGCGTGTAGAAGATCGTACGGCCGGCGATCGTGCCGACCAGCGCCAGCGTGATGCCGGCGAGTGCGGGGCCGAGCGTCAGGAAGTGCGTCGAGACGCCGAGCGCCACCGCGCCGATGAACAGCCCGATCGCCAGGTTCGCGACCGGGCCGCCGCGACGGTCCACGCGCTTCGCCCACCACAGCAGCGCGACGGTCGCGAAGAAGTACGGCACCGCGGACAGCCAGCCCGTCTGCATCGTCGACATGCCGTGCGCCTTGAGCATCTGCGGCAGCCAGATGCCGATCCCGTAAGAACCCATCGTGAAACCGAACGAGATCAGCGCGAGCACGTACACGCGCACGTCGCGCAGCGCGACGCCGAAGCGCTTCTTGCGGCCGGCGGCCGCGCCTTCGCGCTCGAACGCGCGCTGCAGCGCGGCACTCTCGTCGCCCGTCAGCCACGCGGCATCCGCGGGCGAATCGGACAGCAGCTTCAGTACGAGAAAACCGAGCGCGCACGCCGGCAGCCCTTCGACGATGAACATCCATTTCCAGCCGGCCAGCCCGAGCGCGCCGTCGAGTTGCAGCAGCCACGTCGACAGCGGCCCGCCGATCAGCGACGACAGCGGCGTCGACACGGTGAACCACGCCAGCACCCGCGTGCGGTAGCTCGCCGGAAACCACACGGCGAGGAAGAAGATCACGCCCGGAAAGAACCCGGCTTCCCCGATACCGAGCAGCAACCGGATCGCATAGAAACTCGTCGGCCCGGTCGCGAGCGCAGTCGCGGCCGCCATCACGCCCCACGTGATCATGATGCGGGCGAGCCAGCGGCGCGCGCCGAAGCGGTACAGCGCGAGATTGCTCGGCACCTCGAACACGCAGTAGCCGGCGAACATGATCCCCGCGCCCCAGCCGAACTGCGTCGCCGTCAGCCCGAGATCGCGGTTCATCGTGAGCGCCGCGAACCCGACGCTCGTGCGGTCCAGGTAATTGAAGAAATACGCGAGCGCGAGCAGCGGGATGAAGCGCCATGCGGCCTTGCGCACGGCCCGCTGCTCGATCGATGCATCGGTCTCGCGATCGGCGGCCAGCGCCGGGAATGCGGATGTCATGGTTGTCTCCGTGGATAGGGCGATCCTCGCCCGCGCGTGGCGCGGCCGGGACGCCTTTGTTCGATCAGGGGATCGCGGCCGCGCTACGCGCTCGCCAGTTCGTTCGGCGACGGCGCGCCGCCCGCCGCCGCGCCGTCCGCGTCGTGCCGCCCGGCCACGACGCCGGCCTCGATCAGCGCGCGCGCC
>NZ_ASSI01000083.1:0-120002 GCF_000466765.1 Burkholderia sp. AU4i
ATGCTGTCGCGCTTCCTGCCGTCGGGCCGCAGCGTCGCGATCGGCGTGCCGTTCGTGTGGCTCGCGATCTTCTTCGCGCTGCCGTTCGTGCTGGTGCTGAAGATCAGCTTCGCCGACCAGGTGATGGGCATCCCGCCGTACACGTCGCTCGTCGAGATCAAGGACGGCGTCGTGCACTTCGCGCTGCAGCTGTCGCACTACGCGTTCCTGCTGCAGGACGACCTGTACATCGCGACCTACCTCAGCTCGCTGAAGATGGCCGCCGTGTCGACCGTGCTGTGCCTGCTGATCGGTTATCCGATGGCGTACTACATCGCGCGCTCGGAACCGAACCGCCGCAACGTGCTGATGATGGCCGTGATGCTGCCGTTCTGGACGTCGTTCCTGATCCGCGTGTACGCATGGATCGGCATCCTGAAGGACGACGGCCTGCTGAACCACACGCTGATCGCGCTGGGCATCATCCACACGCCGCTGCGGCTCTATCACAGCGACGCGGGCGTCTACATCGGGATGGTCTATTCGTACCTGCCGTTCATGGTGATGCCGCTGTACGCGCACCTCGTGAAGATGGACCTCACGCTGCTCGAGGCCGCATACGACCTGGGCGCGAAGCCGTGGGTCGCGTTCACGCGCATCACGCTGCCGCTGTCGAAGAACGGGATCATCGCCGGCAGCCTGCTGGTGTTCATCCCGGCGGTGGGCGAGTATGTGATTCCGGAACTGCTGGGCGGCGCCGACACGCTGATGATCGGGCGCGTGATGTGGGATGAATTCTTCAACAACATGGACTGGCCGATGGCGTCCGCGGTGACGGTCGCGATGGTGATGCTGCTGCTGGTGCCGATGGCGCTGTTCCAGTACTACCAGGTCAAGGAACTGGAGGACGCGAAATGATCAAGCCGAGCAAACCGCTGTCGACGGGCGTCCTCGCCTTCGGCTTCCTGTTCCTGTACATCCCGATCATCAGCCTGGTGGTGTACTCGTTCAACGAGTCGAAGCTGGTGACGGTGTGGTCGGGCTTCTCGCTGAAGTGGTACAGCGCGCTGCTGGACGACGACGAGCTGCTGACCGCCGCGTGGCTGTCGCTGAAGATCGGCCTGTTGACGGCCACCGCGTCGGTCGTGATCGGCACGTGGGCGGGTTTCGTGCTCGCGCGCTTCGGCCGCTTCAAGGGCTTCACGCTGTACACGGGGATGATCAACGCGCCGCTGGTGATTCCGGAGGTTATCCAGGGCATCTCGCTGTTGTTGCTGTTCGTTGCGCTGGAGCAGATGTTCGGCTGGCCGAAGGGGCGCGGGATGGTGACGATCTGGATCGGCCACGTGATGCTGTGCGTGTCGTACGTGGCGATCATCGTGCAGTCGCGCGTGAAGGAGATGAACAAGTCGCTGGAGGAGGCGGCGCTCGACCTGGGCGCGACGCCGCTGAAGGTGTTCTTCGTGGTGACGCTGCCGCTGATCTCGCAGGCGCTGCTGTCGGGGTGGCTGCTGTCGTTCACGCTGTCGATCGACGACCTGGTGCTGTCGGCGTTCCTGTCGGGGCCGGGGTCGACGACGCTGCCGCTGGTGGTGTTCTCGCGCGTGCGGCTGGGGCTGAACCCGGAGATGAACGCGCTGGCGACGCTGTTCATCACGGCCGTGACGATCGGCGTGATCGTCGTGAACCGGATGATGATCGCGCGGGAACGGCGCCGCGTGGCCGACATGAAGGCGGCGTTCGCGGTGGCGTGAGCGCGGGCATGATGGTGTGACGGCACGACGAAAGCGACGGCGGGCGCATGACGGGCCCGCCGTTTGCGTGGGTCGCTTGCTCGCGGGGAGGGAAGCGGGGCGATCGTGTGCGGTGTGCGCGCTCATGACCGAGCGGGTCGGCTACGGTGACGGTGGCGACGCCACGTGCAAGGCGGCGCAGCCGCCGCGATTCGCAACGGTGCCCTTGGCGCCGGGTTTCGGGTTCCCGATTTGGCCAATCGACGTGTGGGAATGCCACATCGCCCGCGAGCAGCGCGGTCGCCATGCGGCGGGCGACGCGCTATAGTCGTGCGACGCCCGCCGACGGTGCGATACACCCGGCGGCCCATTCACTGACGCGCTCTGCCGATGACAGCCCTTCCCGACGTTACCCTGCGACTGACCGACACCGAACAGCCGGCGGTACACGATTTCATCAGCCGCAAGCTCGGCGAATTCAATCACGCGATGACGGGGCGCGCCGACGCGGCCACGCTCGACGTGTACGTGACCGATCCCGCGACGGGCGAGATCGTGGGCGGCCTGACGGGGCGCACGTCGCTCGGCCTCTTCTTCATCGATCTGTTCTACCTGCCCGAATCGCTGCGCGGCGGCGGGTTCGGCAGCCGGCTGCTGCGCGAGGCCGAAGCGGAAGCGAAACGACGCGGATGCGCGCGGGCGGTGCTCTACACGATCTCGTTCCAGGCGCCGGATTTCTACCGGAAGCAGGGTTACGAAGCATTCGGCGAAGTGCCGTGCGAACCGGAAGGCACGTCGCGCGTGTTCATGGTGAAGGTGCTTTGAAAACCGGCTCGGCCGGCGCGCGTCGTGCGGTCAGATTGTCGTGGCGATCACCTTTCGCGTGTAGCTGGCGAGAGTGGCCGGATCGACGAACCGGCCTCTGAAATATCCGTCGCCGTTCGCGTCGGATACGAGCGTCTGATCAGCAACGCTCCAGCGCGTACGACAGGTCGGCGATCAGGTCGTCCGGATGTTCGAGCCCGACCGACACGCGAATCAACCCTTCCGACACACCGGCCGCTGCGCGCGCGTCGGCCGGCACGCCCGAATGCGTCGTCGATGCCGGATGGCAGATCAGCGACTCCGTGCCGCCGAGACTGACCGCGGACTTGAACAGCGTCAGGTGGTTGATGAACCTGAACGCCTGCTCGCGGCCGCCGTCGAGGATGAACGCGAACGTCGAGCCGGGCCCGCTGCACTGGCGCCGGTAGACGGCCTGGTAGGCCGGATCGTCGATGAGCTCGGGATGCAGCACGCGCACCGGCCGATGCGGATTGCCGGCGAGCCAGCGGGCGACGGCGCTGCCGCTGCGCGCGGCCTGCTGCATGCGCAGTACGAGCGTTTCCATCGAGCGCGTGATCATCCACGACGAATGCGGGTCGAGTTGCGAGCCGAGCGTGCTGCGGACCGAGCGGATCTTCGTGATCAGGCTGCGGGTGCCCGTCACGCCGCCGGCGACGAGGTCGCTATGCCCGCCGATGTATTTCGTCAGCGAGTACACGCTCAGGTCGATGCCTTGCCGCGACGGCTTCTGATACAGCGGCCCGAGCAGCGTGTTGTCGCAGACCGACAGCGGGCGATAGCCGTGCCGCGCTTCGAACGCATCGATTTCGCTGCGCAGCCCGTCGAGGTCGAACAGCGCGTTGGTCGGGTTGGCGGGCGTCTCGATGTAGCACATCCGCACGTTGCCCTTTTGGGCGGCCGCTTCGAGCGCGGCGCGGATCGCGCTGGTGGACAGCCCGTCGGCGATCACTTCGGAGCGGATGCCCCACTCGGGCAGGAACTTCGAGATCAGCGTTTCGGTGCCGCCGTACAACGGCACGGACTGGACGACGCAGTCGCCCGGCCGCAGGAACGTCAGCAGGATCGTGGCGATTGCCGACATGCCGCTCGACGTCACGACGGCGGCTTCGGAATCGTCGAGCAGCGCGAGGCGATCCTCAACGATCTCCAGGTTCGGGTGATTGAAACGGCTGTAGACGAGGCCCGCGCCTTCGCCTTCCGGCGAAGGCTTGCGCCCGGCCACGACGTCGAAGAATTCGGCGCCGTCCTCGGCCGTGCGGAACGCGAACGTCGACGTGAGGAACACGGGCGGCTTCACCGATCCTTCCGACAGGAACGGATCGTAGCCGTACGACATCATCTGGGTTTCGGGATGGAGTTCCCGGTCTGCAATCTTGCGCTTGTGGTAGTTGCGATAGGCCATGCGGTGCTCCGTGCAGGGGTGGTGAGGAACGGCCGTTGCAGCGGCGGCACGACGTGTGCGGCACCGGGTAGGCACCGTTCGTCGCGACCGCGTGACGCGATACTACCCGAAGGCATGGCCTTCGTGACGCGGGGCTGTCACTATCGAGAGGGTGTCGCCTGTTCGACGATCATGTCGTACAGCGCACGGGCGGCCGGCGACAGTTGCGCGCTCCGGCGCGTGACGAGCACGAGCGTGCGCGACACCGCGGGCTCGACAAGTTCGATCGTGCGGATCATCGGGTACGCGTTTTTCTGGATCGCGAGCTTCGGCACCACCGCCGCGCCGAGCCCCTCCGCGACGAGCCCGAGCGCCGTCGAGCTGCGCTGTACTTCGTAGAACGAATGCAGCGACACGCCGCTCGTCTTCAGCGCGCCGTCGAGCAGCCCGCGATTGCCGCTCACTTCGCCGGCGAAGATCAGCGGATGCGGTTGCAGGGCGGCCCAGCGAATGCGCCGCCGCTTCGCGAGCGGATGATCGTCGCGGCACACCAGTACATACGGGTCGCTCGTCAGCGGGACGTTGACCAGTTCGGGATGCTGGTCGCCGGCGATGCCGATGCCGAACTCGGCCTCGCGATGCAGTACGGCCTGCAGCACCGACGCCGACGCGTGATCGAGGATCTTCACGCGATCGTGCGGGCGGTGCGCGGAGAATGCGCGCAGGATGCGGGGCAGGTATTGCACGCCGACCGTGGGCACGCACGCGATCGTGACGTCGCCGCGCTGGCTCAGGCCGGTTTCGCGAATTTCGGTGAGCGCGTCGGACAGCTCGTTCAGCAGCCGGCGCGCTTGCGGCAGGAAACGGCGGCCGATTTCGGTGAGGGTGGTGCGGCGCGTGGTGCGCTCGACGAGCGCGACGCCGAGAAAGGTTTCGAGCTTGCGCAGCCGTTGCGTGATGGCCGTCTGCGTGACGTGCAGCGTATCGGCCGCCTGCCGGAAGCTGCCGCCGTCGGCGATCGCGACGAAAGCCTGGACACCGAGCGTATCGATTTTCATCAGAATTTTGAATCAATCACGATATTAAATTCATTTTACTGAACTTCACGACAACCGCAGAATGCTTCGCATCGACGGCCCCCGCACCGCGCACGCGGGCAGCGGCACGGCCGTCCACGCCGACCAGGAGGAGAACGACATGACGACCCCACTCGATCGATACGCGGCCCAGTACGTGCAATTCGAGGACGAACGCACGCGGCCGATCCGCGATCTGCTCGCCGCTGTGCCGAACACGCCGATCCGTACCGCGATCGACATCGGCTGCGGGCCCGGCAATTCGACGGAGGCGCTGATCGCGCGTGCGCCGGACGCAACGGTCCACGGAATCGATGCGTCGGCGGACATGATCGACGCCGCGCGCACGCGCCTGCCGGACCTGCGTTTCGACGTCGTGGATATTTCGACGTGGGACGATCCCGGCGGCTACGACCTGATTCTCGCGAATGCGGTGCTGCAATGGGTGCCCGCGCACGACACGCTGTTTCCGTCGCTCGTCGGCCGGCTCGCGCCGGGTGGCCATCTGGCGGTGCAGATGCCCGACAACCTCGACGAACCCGCGCATCGGCTGATGCGCGAGGTCGCCGCGGCCGGGCCGTGGGCGGACAAGCTGAAAGGCGCGGCACGCACCGAGCGGTTCGATGCGCGTCATTACCACGCGCTGCTGTCGCCGCTGTGCTCGCGCGTGGACGTGTGGCGCACGACCTACTACCACCCGCTGCGCGGCGGTGCCGATGCGGTCGTCGAATGGTTCAAGGGGAGCGCGCTGCGGCCGTTCCTCGCGGCGCTCGACGACGGCGAGCGCGCGGCGTTTCTCGCACGGTATCGCGACGCGATCGCGGGCCCGGGCGGTTATCCGGCGCTTGCCGATGGCACCGTGCTGCTGCCGTTCCCGCGTCTGTTCATCGTGGCGACGCGGGCATGATCCGGATGTGATGCGCGTTCGGCGGTGCGTCAGCGCGCCGGCCGCATCGATTCCGGGTCGACCGTGCGGATCCGTGCGGTCTGCCCGTCGCGCAGGTCCTTGTACCAGAACAGTGCGACTTCACCGTCGTTCTCGTCGTCCGCGTACAGCAGGCGATCGTGGCCGCCCAGCACGAAGCCCGAGCGGGCATAGGTGCTGCACGCGGCGACGTTGTTCGACTGCGTTTCCAGCCGCATGAAGCCGAACCCGTGGCTGCGCGCCCAGGATTCGGCGGCCGCGAGCAGCAACTGTCCGATGCCTTGCCGCCGGCTGCGGCGGTCGACGGCCAGCTCCGCGATCTCGGCCATCCCGTTCCAGCTCTGGCTGATCGCCACGAAGCCGGCGAGCCGGCCGCCGGCCGTCGCGCGAAAGAGCGCCGTTTTGCCGGTTGCCTCGTCCGCCCAGCCGGCCGGATCGAAGCCGTAGTGCTTGCGGCGCGCCGGCAGCGCGCGCAGATCGAGCAAGTCCTGATACGGCGCGTTCAATTCCCACGCGATGTCGAACGAGAAGTCGCATCGATCCAGTTCGTCGGCGGGAATCGCGCTCGTCTGTTCGATGCTGATGTGTTCGGCTCGGTCCATGTGTCGGTGTCCTGTCTTCTGCGGGATGGCGTGGTGTTGTCGGTGATGCGATCGCCGGCATCGTGAGGTGCGCCGCATCGAGTGTGTGCGTGCTGCGGATTTTTGCGCCCGCACAATTCGCCGCGCGCGAGACCGGCACAGACTGGCTCCTCTCGTGACGGCGAAACGCGGGCAAACCGTGAACCGGATGGCGACGCAAACGTGTGCGGGATGCGCGCGCCAGCCAGGGCGCACTTTCAACCGCCTGATTATGCTGGATTTCGGCATGAGGCCATCGCCGGCATCGACGCGATGCGGGCTGCCGTGCGTCGCGACTTCGATCCGGGTGACCGCCGGCCGCCTGCGGAGGAAAGACGACAGGATTCCGAATAGTTGTTTACCGTTTCGTGACGACTCGATATATTCCGAAAAATATATCGAAGGGCGTGGCGTCGTCAGGCGCTACGTCGTCCACCCGCTCCACGAAAGCCGGAAGAGATGCTGACCTGCATCGCCGGAGCAACGCGTCGTCGCGGCATGCGCAATCGGTGCGCACGCTCGCCGGCGCTGCAACACAGGCGGCCGCTCGCGGCATGCCACATCAGCAGGCCCATACCGGTACCGAAGCGAAGCATCGTGCATGCGCATGACGCGTATGTGCGCGCGGCGATCCGGTGGCTCGCGTTCGTCAATCAGTCGGTGATTCGTCAACACGCCGCGCGTCACGCTGCGACGCAGACGCGCGTCGACCACAACAGGAAGTGAACATGAACAAGACCATCGCGGCCGCAGCCGCACTCGGGATGTTCGGTACCGTCGCGCACGCGCAAAGCAGCGTCACGCTCTACGGGCTGATCGATGCGCCCGTCGCGCGGGCAGCGCGAAGGGGAACGCATTCGGGCGCAACGCGGCACGTCGCGCCCGAATGCGTGCCGGCCCCATGCAGGCGGCCGGCACGGCACGGTCAAGCCACCGTCAGATGTTGATCGTGACGGGCCCCGCGAGCGGCGTGTAGCCATCGTCGAACAGATACCACGCGTCGTACTGCCCCGACGCCAGCGTGCTGTTGGCCGTGGACGAGAACAGCAGCGAGCCGGTGCTCTTCGGCAGGTACGCCCACGACTTGTAGCTGCCCTTGGTCGGCTGCGCGCCATGCGCGAAGATGCCCACCCAGTTCTTCGGGCTGTGGCTCCACGGCGGCGCGACATAGTCGAACCGCAGCGTGCCGAACGTCGAGCCCTGCGACGCGATCGACGCGACGAACTTCTTGCCGGTATTGCCGATCGCCGAATCCGTGAGCAGGGTGCCGGATTGCGCCTGCACGCAGCCGGCTACGCGGCGCAGGAAATTCGGGTCGTTCGCGTCGCGGATGCTGGCGTCGTACCAGCCGCCGTCGCCGTACCACGTGACGGCTTGCGTCGCGCCGGCGGCGACGGTGATCGACTGCCGCGTGTTCATGCCGTACGCATTGTCGGTGAGCTGGAACGTCGTCGCGACCGAGCCGGCGGCGTTGTCGAGCGTGATCTGTACGTTGCCGTTGGCCACGTCGTAGCACAGGCTGACTTCGGCGGTCGATCCGGTGTTGCCGGACGAGCCGATGCTGCCGCGGAACGTCTGCAGGAAGCCGTTCGGGCCGTAGACGGAATAGTCGTAGCTGCCGCCGGCATTCAGCGCGAGCGAATCCGACAGGTTCGCGCACTGGCCCGCGCCGGCCGCGATCGTGTAGTGCCGGGGGATCGCGCTCGTGCCGTCGACCCATACCTGCAGGTGGACGCCGGCGGTGCCGGTGTTGGTCATCGTCAGTGACAGCGCGTTGCCGGCGCGGTTGACCTTGCCTTGCACGAAGAACTCGTAGGGCAGGCGGCAGGCGGTGCTGCGGCCGGCCGTCTGCGCCGGCACCGCAGTGGTGGTCGGGTAGGGGATCGGGACGGTCGAGCCGTTCGGGTTCATGTTGCTTGCCGGCGGCTGGATCGCGGGAACCGTCTGGTCGGCGTTCGAGAAATCGAAGGCCGACGTCAGGTCGCCGCAGACCGTGCGTCGCCACGGCGTGATGTTGGTTTCCTGTAGCCCGAAGCGCGCTTCCAGAAAGCGGATCACCGATGTGTGATCGAAGACCTGCGAATTCACCTTGCCGCCCTTCGACCATGGCGAGATCACGAACATCGGCACGCGCGGGCCGAGCCCGATCGGCACGTCGCCGCTCGCCGAGCCGTCCGATGCGGCGCCGCTGCCGGAGACGAATTCGGCGGCCGTCGAGACCGTGGAGCGGCCGGTGCCGGCAGCGGAACTGGCCGGGACGGCCGGCGGCATGTGATCGAACAGCCCGTCGTTCTCGTCGTACATGACGAGCAGCACCGTGCTGGCCCATACCGCCGGATTCGACGTCAGCGCATCGAGAACGCTGCTGACGTACCATTCGCCGCCGCTCGCGGCCCACGACGGGTGCTCGCAGTATGCGTAGGGCGCGGCGATCCACGATACCTGCGGCAGCGTGCCGTTGGCGACGTCGGCCCGCAGCTGGCTGAAGAGGTTCGTGTCGTATTCCTTGCCGCCGCCTGACGGGTCGATCTGCGTGCCGTTGAGCGCCGGCGCGAGCGGGTCGCCTGCACCGAGGTTCTGGTATTGCCTGAAGTTCAGGATGACGTTGTCGCCGTAATTGCCGTTCCACCAGAGATCGCTCTTGGAGCCGTTGTATTCGCCGTAGCCATGTGCGGCATCGAGGCCGTTGCCCTTGTCCTGGTAGAACTTCCACGTCACGCCGGCCGTGTTCAGGCGCTCCGGCATCGTGGTCCAGCCGGTGCCCGTCATCGTGTTCGTCGTGTACGGAGAGTAACCGGCGACGTTGCCGCAGCACCCGGTCCACAGATACAGGCGGTTCGGGTCCGTCGGGCCGAGCATCGAGCAGTGGTACGCGTCGCACACCGTGAACGCGCTCGCCAGCGCGTAGTAGAACGGGATGTCCTTCTGCGTGAAGTAGTACATCGTGCCGCTGGTTTTCGCGTCGGCCCAGTTGTCGTAGCGGCCGTTGTTCCAGGCACTGTGCGTGCCGTTCCAGCTGTGATCCAGGTCGCCGTAGTAGGTGTCGCCGTTCGCCGTGCCGGAGGGCGGGGACGGGTTGAACGGAAACACGTAGGACGTCAGCCAGGGCTGGCGCCACACCGGATACCCGCTCGAAATCACGACCGGCCGAGGGTCGCCGAAGCCGCGCGCGCCGCCCAGCGTGCCGAGGTAGTGGTCGAACGAACGGTTTTCCTGCATCAGGATCACGACGTGCTTCACGTCCTGGATCGTGCCGGTGACGGTGGCTGCCGGAATGGCCTGGGCGCGCGCGATGCTTTCGGGCAGCATGCCCGTGATCGCGGTCGCGCCGGCGAGCTTCAACGCGTCGGCGAGGAACTGACGTCGTGTCGTGGGTTTGTTTTGCATGATCGCTCTCTGTCGTGGATGGCCGGCCCCGGGGCCAGCGTCGGTCAGTGGCACGTGCTCGCGCAGTGGAGGACGGGCGTGGATGCCGAACCCGGTGCGGCCGCGCGCGCGGCCGCCACGTTGGCCGCGGTGCCCGAGTCGCCATCGCCGCAAGCGGCCAGCGTGCACAGCAGCGCGATCATGAAAACGCCGCGCCAGTGCGGAAAGCGGCTTTCCGAACGGCGCGACCTGACGACAGGCTTTCTATTCGACTCGAATCGGATTCCTGAATGATCGAGGCCGGTGATGCGTGTTCCGTATTTCATTACCCCTCCCGACATGAAAATGGACAGCAGAGAATATCGCCCGAATCAGAACAACTTCATGACAGGCCACCCGCGCGTGCCTGCCACCTGCAAAAGCCTCGAATCGGGATTGGTGGCGACCGGATGCGTGACGTAATCGAGCAGCGGCACGTCGTTGATCGAGTCGCTGTAGAAGTAGGTGCGCTCGAAATCCGACGGCGCGTAGCCGAGCGATTCCAGCCACGCGGTCGTGCGCACGATCTTTCCTTCGCGGAAGCTCGGCACGCCGGTGCTGCGGCCGGTAAACGCGCCGTCCGGCGTGCCGTCGTCGGTATCGAGTTCGATGCCGAGCAGGTGCTCGATGCCGAATTCGGCCGCGATCGGCCGCGTGACGAAGACGTTGGTCGCCGTCACGATGCAGCAGAGATCGCCGTTTTCGCGATGCCGCCCGACCAGCTCGCGCGCCTGCGGCGTGATCGCCGGACGGATCACTTCGTCCATGAACCGCGCATGCCAGCGCTCGAGCACCTTGCGCGGATAGCGGGTGAGCGGCGCGAGCGTCACGGCGAGATACGCGTTCATGTCGAGCGTGCCGGCCGCGTAATGACCGTAGTGCTCGTCGATCAGCGCGGCGTGCGCGTCGTCCTCGCGCCAGCCGACCCGCGAGATGAAGCGGGCCCAGGCCTGGTCGCTGTCGAGCGGCAGCAGCGTGTGGTCGAGATCGAACAGCGCGAGATTCTTGTACATGCCGGGTTCCTTGTCTTGCGGGCTTACGCGCCGATCCGCTTGTCGATCGCATCCTTCGCATTCTTTCCGTCGATGGTCGTCACGCCGTCGAGCCACTTCGACAGCACGCCGGGATGCTTCTTCGCCCATTCCCTGGCCACCGCGACCGGGTCCGCGTGATTCATGATCGGCACCATCAGCTGGTTCTCTTCGTCGGTCGTGAACTTCAGGTTGGCCAGCAGCCGGCCGACGTTCGGGCAACGTTCGAGATAGCCGGGCGTGACGAGCGTGTAGACCTTCGCCGACCCGTAGTTCGGGCCGAACACGGTGTCGCCGCCGTCGAGATAGGTGATCCGGTAGTCGATGTTCATCGGATGCGGCTCCCAGGCCAGGAACACGATCATCCGGTGCTCCTGCACGGCGCGCGTCACCTGCACGAGCATGCCGGCCTCGCTCGATTCCACCAGCTTGAAGCCGCCGAGCCCGAACTCGTTCCTGTCGATCATTCGCTGGATCAGTGCGTTGCCGTTGTTGCCGGCGCCGATCCCGTAGATCTTGCCGTCGAGCTGGTCGCGGAACCTGGCGATATCGGCGAAGCGCTTGAGCCCCTGGTCGGATGCGTATTGCGGCACGGCCAGCGTATAGCGCGCGCCGACCAGGTTGGGCTCCGGCAACTGGTGGACGGCGCCGGCGTCCACGAACGGCTTCACCGTCGGCGTCATGCTCGGATCCCAGTAGCCGAGGAACGCGTCGATCTGCGCCTTCTTCACGCCGGCCAGCACGATCGGCGGCGACGCGATCGTCTTGGTCGCCTCGTAGCCGAGCCCGTCGAGCAGCATCATCGCGACACCGGTGGTGGCCGCGATGTCGCTCCAGCCGACGTCGCCGAGCGTCACCTTTTTACAGACGTCGCCTTCCGATGCGTGAGCGGGGGCCGTCGCCAGCGCCGCCAGCAGGGTTGCGGCCAGCATCCATGCCTTCTTCATCATGTTGGTCTCCTAAGCAAGTGTTCCGGATCGTGTTGCCTGAATGGTCTGACGATTGATCGTGCCGATCGGATGAAACAAACGAACCTGGGTCTGGCTTTGCAGTTTTTCGTACCGTATATTAGAAAGCACAAAATCGCAAGATTGCACAAAAATACAACTCGCCGGGTGCCGGGTGCGGCAACGGGCGGGCGCAGGCAGGAAGAACCGGACGGCGGCCCCATGCGGGCCGCGCTTCATCGGATGGACCAGGCAAAGCAAGGAGAATTCGAATGATCAGTCAGCTGGAAATCGTGTCCCGCCTGTTGCTGGCGGCATTGCTCGGGAGCCTCGTCGGCATCGAGCGCGAGCGCCTGTCGTGGGCGGCCGGATTGCGCACCCACATGCTGGTGGCGGTGGGCGCCGCGCTCGTGATGGTCGTGTCGGCGTTCGGCTTCGCGGACGTCCAGAACGCGAAAAACGTGTCGCTGGACCCGTCGCGCGTCGCCGCGCAGGTGGTGTCGGGCATCGGCTTCCTCGGCGCCGGTTCGATCATGCTGCGCGGCGAGATCATCCGCGGCCTGACGACCGCGGCGAGCCTGTGGGTCGTGGCGGCGGTCGGGCTGGCCGTGGGCGGCGGGATGTATGTGGCCGCAATTGCCGCGACGGCGATCGTGCTCGCGATCCTGGCCGGCCTGAAGCCGATCGAGAAACGCTTGTTCGCGACGCGGCAGCGCTGGGGCGTGCGTATCCTCGCGAGCCGCGGCGCCGTGAAGCTGACGTCGCTGCAGGCGATGCCCGGCATCGACCAGGCGCGCATCGTCCGGTTCATCATCGAACAGGACGACGCCGCGCCGGACGACGACCGCATCCACGTGGTGTTTTCGAAGATGACGAGCAGCGAGTGCCAGGCGGTGCGTCAATCCCTGCAGACCCTCGTCGGCATCAAAAAACTGGAGGAGAGCGCTGCGTAGTTCGCCGTTCGAATAACATTGACGTTCATTCCGAGGACATTCCATGTGGCAAGAAGAGCGATACCAGAGAATCCGGCTTCTGTTATCGAAGATGCAGCGGGTTTCCACCGACCGGATCATGGCCGACCTGAACGTGTCGCGGGAAACCGTGCGTCGCGATCTCGTCGATCTCGAAGCGCTCGGTGAACTGAAGCGCGTGCACGGCGGCGCGGTGCAGGTGGGCGACGAAGCGCCGATCGCCGAACGCGCGCAGACCCACGTGAAAGCGAAGCTGGCAATCGCGTGCGCGGCGGCCAGGCTGGTCACGGGCTCGCAGACGCTGTTCATCGACGCGGGCACGACCACGACACTGCTGGCCGAGGAACTGGCGAAGCTGTCGGGCCTCACGATCGTCACGAACTCGATCGACGTCGCGCTGAAGATGCGGTCGAGCGACCCGGGGCAGGCGAGGAACGAGACGATCCTGCTCGGCGGGATGATCGGCACCCGCGCGGCCGCGACCGTCGGCGACGGCACGGTCGCCGAGATCTTCCGCTATCGCGCCGATCTCGCGCTGCTGTCGCCGGTCGGCGTCGATGCCGTCCGCGGCGCGACCAACTACGACCGGATGGAAACCGAAGTGGCGCGCGCGATGGTGAGCAACGCGGCGGACGTCGCGATCCTGGCCGATTTCAGCAAGCTCGGCACGAACAGCCGGATCAGCTTCTGCGAGCCGGCGCGGATCGGCGCACTGGTGACGGACGCAAAGGCGGAATCGGTCGACAGTTTCAAGAGCCTGAAAAAGGTCGTCAAGAACATCGTGCTGTCGTAGTGCTGGGCGGCGCCGAGCACGATCGGCCGCCGTTATGCCGCCCATGCGGCGCGCATTCCGCCGGCCGGTCTTTTCGCGGCGTAATATATCCGCCGATACGACGCAGGCCTGCCCATCGGCAGGCCGTCATGGAGGCGGGCGATGGAGAGGGCAGGGACGGCGGCGCTTTCGGCGCAACAGGCGCAACAGGCGGCGGCAGGCACGATCGCGCTGACGGGCGCATTCGTGCGGCCGATGACGTTGACGCTCGACGATCTGCGCCGGCACGCGAGCGCGACGGCCGGGCCGTTCGACCTGCGCTGCTTCACGACGAACCGCTTCATCCGCTCGGTCGCGCCGTATCGCGGCGCGCGGCTGAAGGACCTGCTCGACGCGGCCGGGCTGCGCAACGACACGCCGGGCGACTTCAAGCGCATGGTGTTCATCGCGCATGCGCACGACGGTTACGCGGTCACGTTTTCCTGGCATGAACTGTTCAACACGCCGGTCGGCGAACATGTGATCGTCGCGTGCGAATGCGGCGACGCGCCGCTGTCGATCGACGACGGCGCGCCGCTGCTGTTCTCGGGCGCCGACCTCCTGCCCGCGCCGCGCCACGTGAAGCGGCTGGCCGGCATCGTCGCCCGCGTGCTCGAGGTCTGAACCGGCGCGCGGGCGGCTGGCATGCGTCGCATCGGCCATCGTGTATGCTTGCCCGCATCGTTCAAAGGGCGGCACAACATGAAGACACCGGCACACCCCAAGCCTGAAGTGCGATTCAGGATGCGTATCCAGCAGGCCGACACGATCGCGCTCGGCCCGGGCAAGGTCGCGCTGCTCGAAGCCGTGCACGAACACGGTTCGATTTCGGCGGCGGCGCGCAGCCTGAAGATGTCGTACCGGCGCGCGTGGCTGCTGATGGACGAACTGAACCGCTCGCTGAAATCGCCGGCGACGGTGTCCGAGCATGGCGGGCAGAGCGGCGGCGGCAGCGTGCTCACGCCGGTCGGCGAGGAGATCATCCGTCTCTATCGCGGGATCGAGGCGCGTGCCTACGCGGCGTGTGCCGACGAAATCGCCGCGCTCACGAAAATGGTGCGGCGCTGATGCGCGCGCTGCGCGAGCGCTTGCCCGGGGCCTGTTGATGCTGGAGACGCGCTTGCACACACCGGCTGAAGGGCAGAAGGAGCGTGTCGAAGCGAATCAGGTCTAGCCGTGCCGCAGGCAGAAGCGCGGCGTGCCGCCCGCGGCGGCATCTGGCGCCATGACGTCGCGCGCCTGTGCATCGAGCCGCCCGATCAGTTCGACGAAGCTGGCGACGCTGGCCGTCCGCAGCGGGTAGTACGCGACGTGGTGGCGTTCGCAGATGCGCTTGAGCAGGTTCATCGAATCGTGGTCGATGCAGTCGACCGGGAACACGACCATGTGCGCGCCCGGTAGCGCGGCGGCCAGCAGGCCCTTGCGATCCTCGATACCGCCGTCATGCAGCGTCACGTCACCACCCGCCGTTTCGACGATCCGCCTGATCGCACGGTTCGAGCCCGGGCGCCCGCCGACGTAGACCAGACGTGTGCCCTGCAGGATCGACAGCGGATCGGCCGCGTGTTCGGCGGGATCGTCCGCCGACGCCTGCACCGCCTGTTCGATCGCACTCGCTTCGGCGCGCAGCGTCTTCACCATCGCCATCAGGTCGTCGAGCCGCGCGCGCATCGCGCGTGCGCTCGCCTGTTCCGCGGCGATCCGCTGCTCGGCCGCCTCGCGGCGGCTCGTATGCAGCGCGAGTCGTTCATCGCGCGCGGCCAGTGCGTCGCGCAGTTCGTGGACTTCGTCGCGCAATGCGCTTTCAGCCGCCGGCGGCTGTGCATTGCGGCGCGCAACGACGGCATCCCGCTCGTGCAGCGCCGCGTCGCGCTGCGCGCTCATTTCTTGCAGGCGTGCCTGCTGCCGGTCGATCTTCGCGTGCAGCGCCGCATTCTCCTCCTCCAGCACGACCAGCCGCCGGATATCGGCGCGATTGGCCGCGCCGACAAGGTGCGACAGCATGTGCAGGTCGCCGAACGCGGCCTGGCGCACGGCCATTGTCGTGCGCGGATGCGTCATCAGCGCCCAGTAGGCGGGCGGGATGTCGCCGCTCTTGAGCGCTTCCTTCCAGCGTGCAAGGAGTTCATCCGCATCCTGTGCACTGTCGAATGCGCGGATCGCGCCGGCGTAACGCTCGTCGAGCGCCTTGTGCAATGCCTTGGCGCCGGCCGTGCCGTCGATCGCGAGCTCGACGGCGGCGTGATGGATGTCGAGGTCGGTCGCGTGCTGGCGATCGAGGTCGGTGTATTTCGGCACGAGCCTGCGCAGCTCGTGCGTGGTCAGGCAGGTGCCGATGATCGAGCAGTGCAGGTTCGCGTCGAGCTCGGACAGGCGCGTGCGGCGCTTCAGCTCGGTCAGTTGCGCGCGCGACGGCGCGCAGCATGCGTCGACCCGCGTGCCGGTTGCCGCGGGCGGATTACCGCCGGGCGACGAGAGATCCGCCGTGCGGGCAAGGCGAAAGGGCGGAGCGTGCATGTTGACCTCTGTCCGGCATGGTCGGGCCGGAGACGGATGCGCGAAAGATTTGCGAAATATACCACGGAATATAACGAACGAAATTCGGGGGAAATCACCGGGTAATGCGGCGTGGTGCGGCGTGGTGCGGTCAGCAGAGCGCGGTCGGGCGGTCGGTGAGCGGCAGGGCGGCGGAGGGCGATGCCGGGGCGGACGGTGAAACGGGACGCGATGCCGGCGCGTGCCGCTCCATCACGTACTCGACGCACAGCCCGACGAACAGCACGTCGACGCGCTCCAGCGCGGCAACCGCGTCGCGCATTGCGGCCGGGTCGTTGCTGAACGAGTCGGAGAACACGTCGTCGCGTGTGCGTTCGAGGCGGCGCGCCTGGCCGATCGCCCGTTCGAGTTCGGGCAGGCGCGTGAAGCGGGCGGTGCGTGCGTCGTCTTCGAGCGTGGACAGCAGTTCACGAAAGCCCATCGCGGACAGCGCATCGTCCTGCGCGTTTTCAGCGTGCGCAGCCGAGAACATCCGGATGAAGCGCACGACGCTGCCGCGCAGGCGCCGGAACGCGTCGACGACATCCGTGATCTGCTGTGCACGCGCGTCGCTCGACAGCGGCCTGAGCGCGCTGATCTTGTGCGCGAGCGGCTGTTCCCGTGCGGGGCGCTGCGGGGCACGATCCGTCGGCGTGCGGGGCATGGCGAATCTCCGGAAGTGCTGGTTGCGATATATTTTACGGAACATATCGGGTGCGCGAAAAAACGGCACCGTGCAGGAGACATGGTGCCGTCAGCGGCCCTGGTAACGGCCCTCGCAACGGCCCTAGCAACGGCCCTCGCAACGGCCCTCGCAACGACCCTCGCAACGACCCTCGCAACGGCCCTAGCAACGGCCCTCGCAACGGCCCTCGCAACGACTCTCGCAACGACTCTCGCAACGGCCCTCGCAACGGCCCTCGCAACGGCCCTCGCAACCGCCCGAGCAACAGCCCGAGTCACTCGATGTCGCGCCCGACCGTTCCGAACGCGACCACGACCACGACGCCGAGAACCACGCTGTCGCACAAGGGCTGTACGCGGCCCCCGGCCCCATCGGGCACATCCGCCCCGCGTTCGTGAATGCGCCCGCGCCTAATGCTGCCGCGTGAGCGCCGCCGGCAGCACGGCGGCCCGGGTGCCGGCCGATTCGTCCACGGTCGTCCTGCCGCCGTCCCGAAAGAACGCCTGCTCGGCGGCATTGTTCATCACGAGGATGCTGATGCGGCGATTGGTCGGCTCGTCCGCGACGTTGCGGTCGAGCGGCAGGACATCCGCGAGCCCGCGCACCTGGAGCAGCTTTTCTTCCCGCAATCCGCCCGCGACCAGCGCGCGCCGCGCGGCGTTCGCACGATCGCTGGAGAGCTCCCAGTTCGAATAACCCGTGGGGCCGTCGCGATACGGCGTCGAATCGGTATGGCCCGCAATCGACACGCGGTTGTCGACATCGTCGAGTGCCGTACCGATCTGCGTGAGGATCGCGGTGGCATACCCTTCGGGATGCGAACTGCCCGACGCGAACATCGGGCGCTTGAGCGAATCGACGATCTCGATGCGCAAGCCCTCGTGAGTGATCGCGATCCGGATCTGGTCCTGGTACGCGCGCAATGACGGGCTCTGTGCAATCGCCGCGGTCAGCTTCGCCTTCAGGCGCTCGAGCTTCTGCGTATCGACGATGTCGGCAGGGGCTGCGGGCGAGCTGGCCGGCACCGGTTGCGCTTTCGCGTCGATGGCCGGCGCCGGGTCCGACAGGTCGCGGCCGCCGCCCTGCACGACGCTCGGGCGCGGCGCCTGCGCGTCTTTCCCGCCGGACAGGAGCGTCGACAGCGGCGTGTTGAAGTAATCCTCGATCCCCTGCTTGTCGTACTTGGACACCGAGCCGAGCAGCCACATCAGCAGGAAGAACGCCATCATCGCCGTGACGAAATCGGCGTAGGCGATTTTCCAGGCGCCGCCGTGGTGGGCGTCGTGGTCCTCGCCTTTCTTGCGGCGCACGACGACGAGCGGTGCCGAGGCGGACTGTTTCGACGGGTTGGAGCGATTGTCGGCCATGGCGCCTCCGTTATGCGGGTCTGGGCGACTTCGTCGCGCGGACGGCCTCGTCGAGCTCCTTGAAGCTCGGGCGATCGGCCGTGAACAGCACCTTGCGGCCGAACTCCACCGCCACCGCCGGCGCGTAGCCGCTCATCGACGCGAGCAGCACGGCCTTCACGCACTGGAACGGCTTGGCCGCGGCGCGGCCCTTCGCATTGAGCAGATCCGCGAGCGGGCCGACGAAGCCGTATGCGAGCAGGATGCCGAGGAACGTGCCGACGAGCGCGCCGGCGATCATCTTGCCGAGCACGGCGGGCGGCGCACCGACCGAGCCCATCGTATGCACGACGCCCATCACAGCCGCGACGATGCCGAACGCCGGCAGGCCGTCCGCCATCTTCTGGATCGCATTGGCCGCGACGGATGCCTCCGCATGGTGCGTATGCAGTTCTTCGTCCATCAGGTCCTGCATCTCCAGCGCGTTCACGTTGCCGCCCGACATCATCCGCAGATAATCGACGATGAAGTCGAGCAGGTGATGGTCTTCGAGCACGTGCGAATACTTCTGGAACAGCGGGCTTTGTTCGGGCGCGTCGACGTCGGCCTCGAGCGCCATCATGCCGTCCTTGCGCGCCTTCTGCAGCAGCTCGTACAGCAGCGCGATCAGTTCGACGTACTGCTGTTTCGTATAGCCGCCGCCCTTGAAACAGGTCGGCAGGCTCTTGATCGTTTTCTTCAGCGTCGCGACCGGATTGCTGACGACGAACGCACCGAGCGCGGCGCCGAAAATGCACAGCAGTTCGAACGGTTGCAGCAAGGCCGGCAAGTGGCCGCCCACGCCGATAAAACTGCCGATCACCGATCCGATCACGACGATCCACCCGATGGCTACAAACATGATTACCTCTTGCGCGGCTCGCGCGGCTTCATCTGTTGTCGAAAAGCGGGCGGGACGTCCGGCCATCCCGCTCCATGCCCGCGACGGCGCCGGATCGTTGCGTGTCGAATGCGAATCCGGCGGCCGTCCCGATGTATCGCGGCGCGACGCGGGTCGGCGGGTGTTGATGCAATAACGGCGGTCGCCGTGGCGACTGAACCCGTGATTCCACGTAGCGCGCACGATTCACGCGTGGCACACGTTTGCGAGCGGCGGTATGCGCGATTTGCTTGATCGAAGTCAAAAATTGAGCGCCTTCGCGTGAATTTCCGTATGGAGGCGGCCCGGAACACGGCGGCGAATGACACACCCATCGCGACGGAAGGCGCCGCGCGGAATGCCGGGGAACGCGGCGCGCGGCGCGTTCCCCGGCCGGCGCGGGTTCGCGCGCCGGCAGGGTTTTCATCAGGACATCCGGGGCGCCGCACGATCCATCATGGAGAAAGCACCGTCGCAGCCAATCGCAGGAGGGCGCACCGTGACGTCCGATCCCACTTCCTCGACCGCCTTCGTGTTCGCCGGCGGCGGCAGTCTCGGCGCGATCGAGGTCGGCATGCTTCGCGAACTGGTCGCGAGCGGCGAACGGCCCGATTGCGTCGTCGGCGCGTCGGCGGGCGCGATCAACGCCGCCTATTTCGCCGGCCGGCCGGACGAGGACGGCGTCGCGATGCTCGCCGCGCTGTGGTGCCGGATCCGCCGCCAGGACATCATGCCGTTCTCGATGCGCAGCCTCGTCGCGATGTTGCTGCGCAACCGGCCGCATCTGGTCGAGGCCGATGCGCTGCGCCTGCTGCTGGAAAGGAACCTGCCGTACCGGCGGATCGAGCAGGCCGCGTTGCCGCTCCATATCGTCGCGACCGACGTGCTGAACGGCCGGGAAGTCGTGCTGTCCGCCGGCCCGGTCGTGGATGCCGTGCAGGCCAGCGCGGCGATTCCCGGCGTGTTTCCGTCGGTCAGCATCGGCGGCGTGGAACTCGTCGACGGCGGCGTCGCGAACAATACGCCGATCTCCGTTGCGATCGCGCTCGGCGTCAAGCGGATCGTCGTGCTGCCGGCCGGGTTCGCCTGCGCGTTGCGTGTACCGCCGCGCAGCGCGATCGCGCATGCGACGCACGCGCTGACGCTCGTGATCGCGCGGCAACTGGTGCGCGATCTGGAGTTGTACGGGGCACGCGCGCAAATCCACGTCGTGCCGCCGCTCTGTCCGCTCGACGTGTCGTCATACGATTACTCGCAGTGCGCGCAACTGATCGACAAGGCCGCGGAACGCACGCGTGCGTGGATCGACGCGGGCGGCCTCGCGCAGTGCGAGATCCCCGGCCAGCTTCGCGAGCACGACCATGCCGCCGTGCTGTCGCATTGAGGGTGGCTCACGCGCGTTGAAATCTCATGATCGGCGCATGCCTAACACCCCGGCGCTCTCCCCGAAAATCCCCGAAGAACCAAAAAACGGCACCGTGCACGAGTCACGGTGCCGCCAACGGCCTGAACGGCCTGAACGGCCTGAACGGCCGCACTGGTCAGTCGATCGCGCGCATCGCGTGGCGCAGTTCCTGATAGCTGCGCAGCCCCGCGACGCCGAGCTCACGGCCGATTCCGCTGAGCCCGAACCCGCCCCAGCACACGTGCGGATAGATGAGCTGCGGTGCGTTGATCCACACGAGCCCCGCGCGCACACGCTGCTGGAACTGCTTCGCGATACCGGCATCGCGCGTCACGACGGTCGCGACGAGCCCGTAACGCGTGTCGTTCGCGAGCGCAATCGCTTCGTCGTCGGTGCGGAACGATTTCACGCACGCGACGGGGCCGAACACTTCGTCGGTCCACAGCGGGTTGTCGGCGGCGGGCTCGGCGATCACGACGGGCGCCATGAAGAAGCCCGCACCGCCGGCATCCGTCACCCGGCCGCTGAAGGCGACGCGTGCGCCCGCATCGATGCCGTGCTGGAGCATCGTTTCGACGCGCGTGCGCTGCGCGGCCGAGATCAGCGGCCCCATCACGACCTGTTCCGCGGCGGGCGGCGCGACGACGAGCGCACGCACGGCCGTCTCGAACGCGGCCATGAAGCTGCGGTACACGCTGTCGTGCACGAGGATGCGCGCGGTGGCCGAGCACATCTGGCCCGCGTTCGTGAACGCGCCCGCAACCGCGAGCGACACCGCGACGTCGAGATCGGCGTCGTCGCGCACGATCAGCGACGACTTGCCGCCGAGTTCGAGCGTCACGCGCTTCATGTCGACGGCCGCGGCCTGCATGACCTTGCGGCCGGCCGCCGTGCTGCCGGTAAACGAAATCTTGTCGATCAGCGGATGCGCGGTCAGCGCCGCGCCGACCTCGGCGCCGCCGTTCACGACGTTGACGACGCCGGCCGGCAGCCCTGCCTGCTCGACGATCTCGAGCAGCGCGTGCTCGGTCGGCGACGTGAGTTCGGACGGCTTCAGCACGACCGCGCAGCCGGCCGCGAGCGCGGGCGCGAGCTTCCACGCGGTCGTGACCATCGGGAAGTTCCACGGCATGACGAGCGCCGCGACGCCGACCGCGTCGTAAAAGCGTTCTGCCGTGACGGCGTCGCTCGGCAGCGCGACCGGTTCGGCCGCGAACAGCGCCGGGTCTTCGCACAGCTTCGCGTAGTACGCGAACGTGGCGGCGACGTCGCCGACATCGGCCTCGGCCTCGAACGGCGGCTTGCCGCTCACCTGCATCTGCAGCGCCGCCAGGCGGTCGCGCGATGCCTCGACACGTTCGGCGATCGTCGCGAGCATCCGGCCGCGTTCGGCCGGCGGCGTGTCGCGCCAGCCGGCGAATGCGTCGCGCGCAGCGCGCACCGCGGCGTCGACGTGCGCGGCCGTCGCGAATTCCTGCCAGCCGATCGCGTCGCCGGTCGACGCGTTGAAGACCGGCGCGCCGGCCTGGTCGGAATGCGTGTGCACGGACTGCCCGGCGATGCGCGCGGCGGGCAGCACGAACGTCGCGGCGGAAGGGGAAAGCTCGGCGGTAGACATGAGGTTCATCCTGTCGAGGTCGGTCGGGTTAGCGGTAGGCGACGCCCGGCATCACGCAGAGCATCTCGAACGCGAGGTTCGCGCCCGTGAGCGCGGTGGTGCCGGTCGGATCGTACGGCGGCGCGACTTCGACGAGATCCGCGCCGACGATGTTCAGGCCTTTCATCCCGCGGATGATTTCCAGGCCCTGCTGCACGGTGAGGCCGCCGATTTCCGGCGTGCCGGTGCCGGGTGCGAACGACGGGTCGAGGCCGTCGATGTCGAAGCTGAGATACACCGGCGTGTCGCCGACGCGTTCGCGCACCTGCGCCATCAGCGGCGCGAGCGACTGGTTCCAGCACTCCTCCGCCTGCACGACGGTGAAGCCCTGCTGGCGGCACCAGTCGAAATCGTCCGCGTGGTAGCCGGTGCCGCGCAGGCCGATCTGCGTGACCTTGTCGCATTGCAGCAGCCCGTCCTCCACCGCGCGGCGGAACGGCGTGCCGTGCGCGATCTTCTCGCCGAACATCGTGTCGTTCACGTCCGCGTGCGCGTCGACGTGGACGACGGCGACCTTGCCGTACTTCTTGTGCAGCGCGCGCAGGATCGGCCACGCGATCGTGTGATCGCCGCCGAGCGTGATCGGCCGGCAGCCGTTCGCGACGATCTCGTCGTATGCGTCTTCGATGCGGCGCACCGAGTCCTTCAGGTCGTACGGGTTGGTCGCGACGTCGCCGATGTCGGCCACCTGCAGCGAATCGAACGGCGCGGCGCGGGTGGCCATGTTGTACGGGCGCAGCAGCACGGATTCGGTGCGAATCTGGCGCGGGCCGAAGCGCGAGCCCGAGCGGTTCGACGTGCCGAGGTCGAGCGGCACGCCGACGAAGCACACGTCGAGGCCGTCGGTCGTCTCGGCTTGCGGCAGGCGCATCATCGTGGCGATGCCGCCGAAGCGCGGCATCTCGTTGCCGCCCATCGGTTGATTGAGTTCGCGGGGCATGGGGCCGTCTCCTTTATCTGAGGTCAAGCGATCGGCCGATGGTAGAGGAGAACGCTCGCGCGAAGATTTTGAAGTCGCAACGTTTACATCGACGGGGCTCGATGCAAGTGGCGCCGCCGCATCGACGCGGCGCAACCGAACGCGGCCGCGCGGCCAGGTCAGGCCGGATCAGGCCGGCGCGAGAGGGCCGGCGGCGTGACGTCGTCGTGCGGGCCGGACGAAGGGAACGCGGTGGTAGCCGAACCCCACGCGGCGAGTTCGCGCTTCGTGCGCACGCCGAGCTTCGCGAACGCGCGTTTCACGTACGACTCGGCCGACGCGACGCGCACGCCGAGGATCTCCGCCGTTTCCGGCACGGTCTTGCCGGAAAGCAGGTGCTTGCAGGTTTCGTATTCGCGCTTCGACAGCTTCACGCCGTCGGCCGCGATGCGCGCGTCGAACTGCGCGAGCGGGTGGACTTCGGGTGTCGGGTGCGCAATGCGCCGCGCGGCCGTGGTCGACGCGTGCAGTTCGAGCAGCGGGAACAGCACGTCGCTGATGCTGCGAAAGCGGTTCATCTCGGCGAGCGTGAACGGCGGCCGGTCGCGGCCGCGCTCCAGCGCGATCGAATGCTGCGAATAACGCGTGCCGCGTGCGAGCACGCATTCGTGGCCGATCTGCACGTCGTCGAACAGCCGCTGGCGGAATTCGCCGGGCGGGATCGCCGCGATGTCGCGCACCACCAGCATCGTGCCCGTCTTGCCGCGCAGCCCCGCGAACAGCGGGTCGCTGTCGAGAAAACGCTCGTAGTAGAGCGTCATCACGTCGGAGACGTCGGCGCTCGCCGCGCCGATGCCGCTGCTGCCGATCCATTCGCATCGGTAGCCGGTAGGCATCGAGCCGTCGACGCGCGAGCGTTCGACGTGCGCGACGTCGAGCGGCACCACTTCATTGAGCAGTTGCGTGAGGCGCGGCACGAAGTGCGGCGTGCCGACCGTCTCGATCAGCTCGCCCAGCGCCTTGAACGACACGTTGAAGCGGTCGTTGTCGCGGTGGAAGGGGTTCACGTTGAGCAGCATGCGGTTCCCCGGTGAAAAGCCGGCGGATTGTAGCGTCGGCCACGCAAAACGTCATTAGGGGGAAATCCCGGCGCGTGTCCCGGCGACCTGCCCGGCCCCGGAAAACACCGCTTGTCCCCCCCGGAGGGGGGCATACCGGGGCAGTGTAAATGAGTAACTTTGTCTCTGCTTTTTTCAATCAAGAGACGAAAGATTCTGATGACCAAACTGATCAAGGACATCCTGCCGCTCGGCGGAGGCATCGGCGAATTCACGAAGCTCGACTTCGGGATGGACGAAAGCGACTGGCGCGCGGCGGAAGGCAAGAGCGGCAACTACCTCATCGGCTGGTGGGAAGGCAAGGTCGGCTCGGTGGAGTTTCCGGAAACCGCGGCCGACGAAGCGGTGTGGCTCGTCGAGGGCCGGATCGCGCTGACCGACGTCGAAGGCAACCGCAAGGAATTCACGCCTGGCCAGGGCTACCTGCTGCCGGCCGGCTTCGCGGGCCGCTGGGAGACGATCGAGGACGCGAAGAAGTTCTACGTGCTGCTCGAGAAGTCGTGATGGCCGAAGCCGCCGCCGTGGTGTCGTCGTCCGTGTGACGCGCGCCCGGCGGCGGTTTCGTTTCCGCGTGTGATGGCAGGGATCATGGAAATGGAAGTCAAGGCAAGAGAGACTGCACCGGCGCAGGCGCACGCATTGCGTGGCGCGCCGGTCGCATTGGGCGTCGAGGCGGCGCTCGCGAATACGAAGCTGTTCCCGTACTGGCTCGACAACCCGGCCGCGCCGGCCACCGAGCCGGAACTCGTCGGCGACGTGACGGCCGACCTGCTGATCGTCGGCGGCGGCTTCACCGGGCTGTGGTCGGCCGTGCAGGCGAAGGAACAGATGCCGCACCTGAACGTGGTGCTGATCGAGGCCGGCAAGGTCGCGCACGGCGCATCGGGCCGCGCGGGCGGGATCATCTCGACGTCGGTGATGCACGGGCTGCCGAATGCGGTGCGCGTGTTCCCGAACGACATCGCGCAGCTCGAGGCGTTCGGCCATCACAACCTCGACGGCTTCGAGGAAACGCTGAAGCGCTACGACATCGACGCCGACATCGAATGGAACGGCGAGATGACGGTCGCGGTCGATCCCGAGCACATCGCGCACCTGAAGGGCGATTACGACCTGCATCGCGAGTACGGCCACAACGTCGTGCTGCTGAACCGCGACGAAACGCTCGAACAACTGAATTCACCGCTGTTCGCGGGCGCGCTGTGGTCGCGTAACCGCAGCGGCATCGTGCATCCGGCGAAGCTCGCGTGGGGGCTGAAGCGCGCGGCGCTGTCGCTCGGCGTGAAGCTGTACGAGCACACGCCGCTCGTGACCGTGACCGACGAAGGCAGCACCGTGTTCGTGAAGACGCCGAAGGGCAGCGTGCGTGCGCCGCGCGTCGTGTTCGGCAGCGGCACCGCGAAGGTCGGGATTCCCGACATCAACCGCCGCGTGATGCAGGTGCGCGACCACGTGCTCGCCACCGAGCCGCTCACCGACGAACAGCTCGCGCGGATCGGCTGGAAGAATCGCCAGGGCGTGTACGACACGCGCACGCAGCTCAACTATTTCCGCCTGACGAAGCACAACAACATCATCTTCGGCGGCCTGGTGAGCTATCACTTCGACGGCGATCCGGAACCGCATCAGGACGGCCAGCGCGAGACTTATTACCGGCTCGCGGAAGCGTTCTACCGCACCTTCCCGCAATTGAGCGACGTGCGCTTCTCGCATGCGTGGGGCGGGCCGATCGACTACTGCTCGCGCGGCTCGGTGTTCGCGAAGCGCTATCTCGGCGACAAGGCCGTGTTCGTCGCCGGCTATACGGGTTTCGGCGTCGCGGCGAGCCGGTTCGGCGCGTTCATGGGGCTGAACATCCTGTTCGATCGCGACAGCCCCGAGCGCAAGCTCGACATCGCGAACCAGAGCCCGAGCTACATCCCGCCCGAGCCGATGCGCTGGGTCGCCGCGAAGATCACGTTCCATGCGTTCGACGGCGCCGATGCGGAAGGCGGCTGGAAGCGCGCGTGGATCAGCGGCATCAAGGCGATGGGCTTCCCGATGTAAGCGACACGGCGGCCCGGGCCGGGCCGCCGCCATAACCCGCTCCCCCGAGGAGACGGTCCGCGCCGCGGACACGGAGAGAGACACCGAATGAACGTAGTGAACCTGCAGGACGAAGCGCGACAGGAAAGCGCGCCGTTCGTCGTCGTGATGCTGCTGCTCGGCATCCTCGGGCCGACGGTCTTCCTCGGCCTGCCCGCGATCGTCGGGCAGGTCGAACGCCATTGGGGCTTCGGCGAAGCGGCGCTCGGGCTGTCGAGCTTCATCGAGGTGCTCGGCGAATCGACGGGCACGCTGCTCGTCGCGTTCGTGCTTGGCCGCCAGCCGGTGCGGTGGGTGCTCGCGGGCGCGGTGACGCTCGCGGCCGGCGCGAACCTCGGCACGCTCGCGACGCACGGGCTCGTCGCGTATTCCGCGTTGCAGTTCATCGCGGGCGTCGGCTCGGGCGGGCTGAACGGCATCGCGCTGCGCTACCTGTCGTACTCGCGCGCGCCGGAACGCAATCTCGGGATCATGCTGATGGGGCAGGTGGCGTGGAGCATGGTGCTGCTGGCCTACATCTTCCCGATGCTGAGCGACGCATGGGGCGCGCACGGCGTGTTCGGTTTCGTCGCATGCGTGCTCGGCGTATTCGTGCTCGCGACGCCGCTGTTTCGCCGGGGCGAGACGCCGGCCGCCCCGGCACCGGCCGGCGTCGCCGGCCGCATCGACCGCCGGGGCGCGATGCTCGTGCTGTGCGCGCAGCTCGCGCTGTACGGCGGCGTCGGCGTCGTGTGGACCTTCCTCGAGAAGATCGGCACCGCGGCGGGCCTGAGCGGCAGGTCGGTGTCGCTCGTGCTCGGCGTCGCGAACATCGCGAGCCTCGTGATCTGCGCGGCGATGCCGAAGCTCGGCGCGGGCGCGGGCGCGGGCCTGCGCCGCTGGGCGCTCGTCAACCTCGGCGGCTGCGCGGTCGCGGCCGTGCTGCTCGCGATGCCGGCATCGGCCATGACGTTCACGCTCGGCGCGGTCGTGTTCATCGGCTGCTGGACGGGCGGCGCGCTGCTGATCTACGCGACGATTCCGCAGTACGACCTGGTCGGCAAGTCGGCCGCGCTGTCGCCGGGCTGCGTCGCGCTCGGCTATGGCGTCGGCTCGGTCGCGGGCGGCTCGCTGATCGAGCGCGCAGGCACGCAGTCGGCGCTGATCGCGGCGATCGTGCTGTGCGCGGTGGCGTTCCTGTGCTACCGGCGGCTGCGGCCGGCCGTGTTCGGCATGGAACACGCGCTCGCGGTGGCACCTGAATGACGGTTTCGACGCGCACCGCTGCCGATGGCGGCGCGCATCCGGTCAAGTTCATCGGCGAAGGCGGCGGGCGTGGCGCGCGATGCGCGTCGTGCCGGCCGGGCAACGCGCACACGCGCAGCGGCTTCAGGCATGTTCTCGAATACTTCCGATCTCGATCTCCGGCTCATCCGGGTCTTTCTGGCCGTCGTCGACGCACGCGGCATCACGGCCGCCGAGGCGTCGCTCGGCGTGCGCCAGTCGACCATCAGCACGCAGCTGTCGGCGCTCGAAGCGCGCGTCGGCTTCAAGCTGTGCGATCGCGGGCGCGGCGGCTTTCGCCTGACGTCGAAGGGCGAACGCTTCGCGGCCACCGCGCGCACGCTCGTCGCGGCGACCTCCGAATTCGTCGCGCGCGTGCGCGACATCGACCGCAAGCTGGTCGGCACGCTGTCGATCGGCCTGATCGGCCAGGCGCCGCTCGTCGAGAACGCGCGCGTGGCCGACGCGATCGGCGCATTCCGCAAGCGCGACCAGGCCGTCACGTTCGCGATGAAGGTCGCGTCGCCGCAGGAACTCGAGGAAAGCCTCGTCAACAACCAGCTCGATCTCGCGATCGGGTATTTCTGGCATCGCGTGCCCGGGCTGCTCTACACGCCGCTGTTCACCGAGCAGCAGGTGATCTACTGCGGGCGCGGGCATCCGCTGTTCCATGCGTCGCGGCCCGTGACGGCGGACGACCTGCAACTGCACGACTGGGTATGGCGCACCTATCCGGTGCCGGAGGAGCAGTATCCGCTGCCCGAGCGGCGCGTGACCGCGAGCGCGGACAGCATCGAGGCCGCGACGATCCTGATCCTGTCGGGCGGCCATCTCGGCTACCTGCCCGCGCACTACGCGGAGCCGTTCGAGCAGCGCGGGCTCGTGAAGGCCGTCGGCCGCGCGACGTTCAGCTTCGACGTGCCGCTGCATCTCGCGATGAAGCGCAGCACGAGCGACAAGCCGATCGTCGACGCGTTCTGCGAGGACCTGCTGCGCGCGTTCAACATCAAGGCGGCCGCGCTGGCCGCGTAAATCCGGGCCGCGCGTTCAGCAGTCGACGAGTACCCAGTCGAACAGCTCGCGGCGCGTGCGCACGCCGAGCTTCGCGAACGCGCGCTTCACGTACGACTCGGCTGTCGACAGCTTCACATCCAACTGCTGCGCGGCCTCGGGCACCGAGCGCCCGCACAGCATCAGCCGGCAGATCTCGTGCTCGCGGCGTGACAGCTGCACGTCCTGGCGTTCGAGGCGCGCGTCGAAGCCCGCCTGCGACGCGGCATTCACCGACACCGCCGCCACGCGCCGCGCCGCACAGGTGCGCGCATGCAGCTCGAACATCGGGAACAGCAGGTCGACCATCTGCCGGAAGTGAAACAGCTCGTCCGTGGTGAAAGCGGCGCGCCCGACCGTGCGCGCGAGCCCGAGCGCGTACTGCAGGTGCGCGTTGCCGTGCACGAGCAGGCATTCCTGCCCGATGCCGGGCTCGTCGAAGATCCGGCGGCGGAACTCGCCCTGCGCGATGCCGTCGACATGGCGCTGCACGAGCAGCGTGCCGGGTTTGCCGCGCAGTGGCGCGACCAGCGGATCGGCCTGGCAGTAGTCCTGGTAGTAGATATCCATCACGCGCAGCGTATCGGCCGCGAAGCGCAGGCTGCCGCTGCCGAGCCATTCGACGACGAAACCCGACGTGCTGCCCGTGTCGGCGCGCCAGCGCTCGAGGTGCACGGCGTCGGCGTCGATGCTGTCGTTGACGAACTCCGTGACCGCGCCGACGAAATCCGGTGTGCCGACCGCGCGCAGCGTCGCGCCGAGCGAGTCGGGACGCACGCCGATCAGGTAGTGGCCGCGGGCGGCAGGGTCGGGCTGGAGAAGTCGCATGGTCGGACGAAGGCGGTCGGGGGACAGCGCGACGTTACGCGAACGCCGTGCACGCGTCAGCCGGGAATTCACCGGATCAACCCCACGGATTTCGTGCGTTGTCCCCAAAACGACGACAAGACCGTGCGTGCGGCGGCCGGAATTCGCAGAAGCCCCGGCGGCGGGGGGGCATACCGGCGCGAATCGTCTGCCTATAGTGAAAGCACTTCGAAAACCTGATGACCAGAAAGGACAGGCCATGCAGATGCAACCGACGCACGCCGCCACGACGCCGGCGGATTTCGTTCTGACCCACGCGAAGGTCTATACCGTCGATCCGCACAAGCCCTGGGCGCAGGCCGTCGCCGTGCGCGACGGCCGGATCGTTTACGTTGGCGACACGGCGGCCGTGCAGGCGTTTGTCGGCGCGCAGACGAAGGTCGTAGACGCGGCCGGCCGGCTCGTGTTGCCGGGCTTCGTCGAATCGCACTGGCACTTCGAGACGACCGCGTTCGCGTTCCAGGCGTTCGTGAATTACGAGGATCCGCAGAAGGTGCTCGGCGCGCTGCGCGCGTATGTCGAATCGCATCCGGACGAGCCGGCGATCACCGGGATGGGCTGGGTGCAGGCGACGATTCCGCCCGCGCTGCTGCGCAAGGAGACGCTCGACGCGATCTGTGCGGATCGCCCCGTGTGCCTGCTGTCGACCGATTTCCATACGATGTGGGTGAACTCGAAGGCGCTGGAGATCGCCGGCGTCGACGCGTCGACGCCGCCCGTGCAGGAAGGCGCGAGCTGGTTCGAGAAGGACGCGGTGACCGGCGAGCCGACCGGCCTGATCGTCGACGGCGCCGCGTATTCGTTGCTGATGCAGCGGATCAGCGCGGCCGGCCTGCTGCCGACCGGCATCGACCTGTACCTGAAATCGATCCCGCCATGGCAGAAGAAGCTGTGCGCGGCCGGCGTGACGACCGTGTTCGACGCGGGCTTCTTCGACGCGAGCGGCGACCAGTCGCTGCTGTACGAGACGCTGCAGACGATGGAGCGCGCGGGCGACCTGAAGCTGCGGGTGGTCGGCAGCGTCGCGGTGATCGGCGAGATCGACGATCCGGTCGGCACGCTCGTCCGGTATCGCGAGCAGTACGATTCGCCGCTCGTGAAGGCGCGCGCATTGAAGCTCTTCCTCGACGGCACCGAGGCGAACCACACCGCGTACCTGCTCGAACCGTACGCGGACCGCCCGGACACCTGCGGGGCACCGACGATGCCGGCCGACACGTTCAACCGTTACCTGGTCGAAGCCGATCGCGCGAACGCGAACGTGATGGTCCATTGCGTCGGCGATGCGGCCGTGCGGATGGCGCTCGACGGCTTCGACGCGGTGAACCGCACGAACCCGCCGCGCGACCGCCGCCACGTGATCACGCACGCATTCCTCACGCATCCGGACGACATCCCGCGCTTTCGCCGCGCGGGCGTGATGGCGAACACGCAGCTGCAATGGGGCGTGGTCGACGCGTACACCGAGCAGCTGCGCGACCACTACGGCCACGAGCGCTGGAGCAACATGTACAAGTTCCGCACGTTCCTCGACGAAGGCGTGACGGTGTCGATCGGCATGGACGGTCTCGCATGCCAGTGCCGCTGCCAGCACAAGCCGCTCGAACACATCGAGTCGGGCCATACGCGTCAGCTCGCGGGCGAGCCCGATGCGCCGGTGTTCCCGGACATCGCCGAGCGCCTGAGCATTCCGCAACTGATCGCCGCGTACACGATCCACGGCGCGTACCAGCTCGGGATGGAGCACGAGGTCGGCTCGCTGACGCCCGGCAAGCGCGCGGATCTCGTCGTGCTCGAGAACGACCTGTTCGAGGTCGGCCAGTACGACATCGGCCGCATCGATGTCGGGCTGACGATGATGGGCGGCCGCATCACGCACGTGGGCGACGATTTCGGCGCGCGCACGGGTATGCAGGCATGCTGAACGCGCATCCCGGCTGACGAAGCGGTGACGGAGTCTTTCGGAATGCTTTCGTTTTCGCGGCTCGGCGCATCCGGCCGGAACCGGATGCGCCGATTGTGCGGCGTGTCCCCCTATTGGCAGGGCAGACCGGCCAATTTCCTCTGGCTACATTTTTCCGGACCGAAGCACACACCCGTTCATCGAGAACGGACCATGATATCGACGGAGGAAACCATGGCAGGGGATTGGAGCAGGCATCTGGGAACGGCATGCGCGGCGCTCGCGCTGGGCGGCGTGCTGTGGGCAGGCGCGCCGGTTGCGCACGCGGCGGACGTCGTCAACGTGTACAACTGGGGCAACTCGATCGGCAAGGCGACGATCGCGAACTTCGAGAAGGCGACCGGCATCAAGGTCGTCTACCAGGAGTTCGATTCGAACGAGACGTTGCAGGCGAAGCTGCTGTCGGGCACGTCGGGTTACGACGTCGTCGTGCCGTCCGACATCTTCTGGGCGCGGCAACTGCAGGCCGGCATCTTCCGCAAGATCGACAAGAGCCAGGTGCCGAACTACGGGCTGCTCGACCCGGAAATCCTGAAGGCGCTCGCGAAGGACGATCCGGGCAACCAGTACGGCATTCCGTGGACCTGGGGCACCGACGGGCTCGGGATGAACGTCGAGAAGGTGAAGGCCGCGCTCGGCAACGACGCGCCGCTCGACAGCTGGGCGCTGCTGTTCGATCCGAAGTACGCGCAGAAGCTGAAGCACTGCGGCGTGTCGGTGCTCGATTCGCCGGTCGATGCGTTCGGGATGGCGTTCGTCTACCTGAAGAAGGACCCGAACACGACGAACCCGGCCGACTACCAGGCTGCGTACGAGCTGCTGAAGTCGGTGCGCCCGTACATCACGCAGTTCAATTCGAGCAGCTACATCAACGATCTCGCGGGCGGCGACATCTGCCTCGCGCTCGGCTGGTCGGGCGACGTGAACTCCGCGCGGATCGCGGCCGCTTCCGCGAAGAAGCCGTATCACATCAAGTACGTGATCCCGACCGAGGGCAGCGCGATGTGGTTCGACATGATGGCCGTGCCGAAGGATGCACCGCACCCGGACGCCGCGCTGAAGTTCGTCAACTTCGTGCTGTCGGAGAAGGAGAGCGCGAACCTGACCAACGACACGTCGTACCCGTCGGCCGTGCCGTCGTCGAAGCGCCTCGTGCGCGCCGAAGTGACGAGCGATCCGGCCGTGTTCCCGCCCGCCGACGTGATCCGCAAGCTGAGCCTCAGCAAGCCGGTTCCGCCTGAGCTGATGCGCCTGCAGAACCGTCTCTGGACGAAGCTGAAGACCGAGTAAGCCGGCCGCCGCTTCCCCGATTCCCGCACACCTTTCGCGCGCCCCGCCGCTGATCGCGGCGGGCGGGGGCGCGCTCGTCCCGACGACCACCCAGAACATGACACTCAAACACATGACGGCGCTGTGCCTGCTTGCGTTCGACGCGGCCACGGCATTCGCGCACACGCCGCAGGCGACCGATGCGAGCAGGATGAAGGCGCTTCAGGCGCAGGTCACCGCGCTGCAGCAGCAGGTAAACGAGTTGCGCGCGAGCATGCTGGCCGCGCAGGCGCCCGGCACCGCGACGGCCGCCAACGCAGCCACCGCCGCCACCGCAACATCGAGCGGCGCAAGGATCGGTTCGATCAACACGGCCGCCGCCGCCGCGCCGGCCGCCGATTCCGCACCGGCGTTCACGAACGACGACCTGCAGCAGATGCGCGAGCAGATCGCGAACGCGTCGCTGAAGGTCGACTCGCTGCAGGAAGCCGCGACGACCGGCCCGCTCGCGGGCCTGAGCATCACCGGCTACGTCGATCCCGTGTACCTGTTCAACCGCGCGCAGCGCACGTCCGGGTTCCAGTTCCTGAACCACGATCCGGGCGCGTACGACTACTTCAACAGCACGATCGGCGACGTCTACCTCGACATCAAGAAGACCTTCGGCGTCGGCCCGATGGCACCGTCGGCGGAGGTCGTGATCCAGCCGAACCGCGGCTTCGGCAACGTGTTCAGCAATTCGCACGGCGGCGTGGGCAACAACATCGTCACGCAGGCCGTGGTGACCGTGCCCCTCAGCACGACGCGCACCTTCGAGATCGGGATGATGCCGAGCCTCGCCGGCTACGAGGTGCAGCCGTCGACCCAGATGCTGACGCTCACGCACGGGCTGCTGTACGACTTCAGCGAACCGGGCAACCTGATCGGCGTCGGCCTGAAGGGCTCCAACGCGGCGATGACGCGCTTCTGGCAGGTCGTGATCGGCAACGAGGTGCTGCGCACCGCCGGCGCGATCGCGAATGCGGCGAACAACACGACCAAGACCAACTGGACGCCGACGATCACCGCGCGTTTCGACAACGCGACGTCGACCGCCTTCGACTTCGGCATTTCCGCGATGCTCGGCCGGCAGTCGCTGTTCTCGCCGTGCGCGACGGCGGGCGGTTACGGCTACCAGTGCAACGGCTCGTCGCCGACCGGCCTCTACAAGTACGTGGAAGCCGACGTGACCTATACGCACGACAAGACGCAGGTCAACGCGCAGGTCGACTACGGCGAGCTGCAGAAGGGTGCGTGGAACGGCGGTACCGCACGCTGGTACGGGATGTCGCTGCTCGGCCATACGAAGTGGACGCAGGCGTGGGTCGGCCGCATGGGCGCGACGCTGCGTTTCGACTACCTGAACAACACGTCGAACGGCGGCGGCGGCACGAACATCCAGTACGGGCTCGCGGGCGGCAATCCGTCGGTGAACGGGTCGAGCGGCTTCGGCATCGATCCGGCGTGCTTCCAGGGTTCGTCGACGAACGGCACCGAGTGCAAGGGCGCGCAGCGTTACGCGATCACGGCCGACCTGCTGTTCTATCCGACGCAGCAGATCACCGTGAAGCTCGAGTATCGCCACGACGCGGCGAACCATCCGGTGTTCCTGAAGAGCAACGGCACGTACGCGCGCAGCAACGACCTCGCCGGGATGCAGTTCATCTATTCGTTCTGACCGTTCTGACGGGTCTCGCCGTTCCGGCCGGCGCGCATGCCGGTCGACCGGCTGCGCCATGCATCACGTTCCGGGCCGCGCGGGCCCGGAACCCATTCAACCCAGGAGATTTGACCTTGAAGCTGCACACCTTCGCGACCGACCTCACCGATCCGCACGAGCGCGGCCGCCTGATCGGCGCGCGTTTCGCCGCCGAGATTCGCGAGACGGTCGCGCTTTACCTCGCGTTCTTCCCGAAGCTCGGCATCGATCCGCAGCGCGCGCGGGAGATCGGTGAAGCGAGCCTGGCCGCGCTCGACGCATGGTGCCCGCGCCTGGCCGCCGAAGTCGACGCGATCGCCGACGGCGTCGACCTGCCGCGCTGGCAGCTCGCGTGCCTGAACGCGCGCACCGAGATTCTCGCGACCGCGCCCGCGTCGGACGAAGGCGAGTGCTCGACGACCGTCTACGCGCCGGCCGGCCCGCACGCGCCGCGCACGCTGCAGACGTGGGACTGGCACGACAGCCTCGCGCCGCAGGGGTTTCTGATGCGGTTCGCGACGCCGCACGGCCGCACCGTCAAGCTGTTCTCCGAGTTCGGGATGCTCGCGAAGCTCGGCGTGAACAGCGCGGGGCTCGGGCTGCACTTCAACATCCTGCATCACGCGAGCGACAACGACAGTGCCGGTGTGCCCGTGCACGCGATCGCGCGGCGCCTGCTGGAAGATGCGGCGACGGTGCAGGAGGCGATCGAACTCGCGCGCACCGCGCGCGTGAGCGCATCCACGGTGCTGACCGTGTTCACGCGGCATGACGCGAACCCGCGCGCGGCGAGCATCGAGCTGAGCCCGTCGGGTGTCGCCGTGGTGGTGCCGCGTCCGGACGGCTGGCTGCTGCATACGAACCACTTCCTCGATCGCACGCTGAGCGGCGGCGAGTGCATGCCCGACAGCTCGACCACGCGCGAACGCTTCGCGCACCTCAGCGAAGTCGTGAACGGGATGACGAGCGCCGATGTGCGCGAGCGCGCGGCGGCAATGTGCGGTGCGGCCGGCGATCAGGCCGTCGTGTGTTTCCGCGCCGATCCGTCGATGCCCGACACCGAGCGCTGGGAGACGCTGCTGACCGTCGGCATCGATACCGACGCGTGCGCACTCGACTACGTGGCGGGCAATCCGCACGATCTCGCGCACGACGGGTTTCAGCGGTTCTGATGCGGCACGCGAGCGGCGGCAAGGCAGGGCGGCATGCGTGTGCCGCCCTCGCGAGGCTCATGCGTCGAGGCGTTCGACCTTGCCGACGAGCAAGCCATACGACAGGCTGCCCGCGAGTGCCATCGCGGCGATGTAGGTGATCGCGCGCGAGAAGTCCGCGCCGTTCACGAGCAGCCCGATCACGATCGGCGTCGCGATCGCGGACAGGTTGCCGATCAGGTTGAACACGCCGCCCGTGAGGCCGATCAGCCGCGCGGGCGCGAGCCCCGACACGAGCGACCACGTGATCGACGCGAAGCCGTTGCCGAAGAACGCGATCGTCATGAACGCGATCACCCAGCCGGTCGACGTGACGTAGTTCGCGCCGATGATGCAGGTCGAGATCAGCAGCCCCGAGATGATTGGCAGCTTGCGCGCGAAGCCCTGCGACGCGCCGCGACGCATCAGCCAGTCCGACAGCACGCCCGAGCACAGCACGCCGACGAACGCGGCGAGGAACGGCAGCGACGCGAGGAAGCCCGACTTGATGAAGTCCATTCCGCGATACTTGACGAGGTAGGTCGGGAACCACGTGAGGAAGAACCACAGCGTCGAGTTCAGCGCGAACTGGCCGAGATAGATGCCCCACAGCTTGCGCCGGCCGAGCACGACGCCAAGGTCGCGCCACGTCGACGGTGCGCGTTCGGTGCGTGCCGCGATGCGGTCTTCGAGATCGACGAGGCCGCCGCCGTCGCGGATCAGCGCGATCTCGGCCGCATTGACGCCGCGAAACGCGCGCGGTTCGCGATACACCGCATACCAGATCGCGGCCCATGCGATGCCGGCGAGGCCGGTCGCGACGAACACCATGTGCCAGCCCAGATGCACCTGCAGCCATGCGAGCACCGGCGTGAGGAACGCGAGGCCGACGAACTGGCCCGACGTGTAGCCGCCGATCGCGCTCGCGCGCTCGCGGGTCGGGAACCACGTCGTCACCACGCGGTTGTTGATCGGGTAGGCCGGCGCCTCGAGCGCGCCCACCGCGAGACGCAGCACGACCAGCCCGACGAACGAACCGGCGAAGCCGAGCAGCAACGTCGCGGCCGACCACAGCGCGAGCGCGCCCGCATACAGCACGCGCGGCGACACCTTGTCGACGAGCCAGCCGCCCGGCACTTGCATCAGCGCGTAGGTCCAGCCGAACGCGGAAAACACGAGGCCCGCGCGCACGGGATCGATGTTCAGTGCCTTGAACAGCGCGGGCGCGGCGATCGACAGGTTGCTGCGGTCGAGATAGTTGATCACGACCGTGATGAACAGCAGCGCGAGGATCAGCAGGCGCTTGCGGCTGGGCGGCGCTGCCTGCGCGGCGGCCGCGCGGGCGGTTGAATCGGATGCGATGCCGGCGTGGGCGGGCAATCGATCCGGCGGGTTCGCGTGGGTGCGCGACGCGGATTGGCCCACGGTTGTCTCCTGTGTTCCATGCCCGGCCGTCGCCCGCGAGCGGGGCGGCCGAATCGAATGGCGTTGGGGAGAACGTTAGAGTCGCGGCGGGAAGCGCGTCAACATTTGGGCAGGTATCCCTATTAATGGGATGTTCGGCGTTCAATATGTGGGAAGCGTGGCGAATGCGCGACCGCTTGCATCAGTTGCCCATCGCCTCCTTCGCACTGACCCAGCCCTGCACCGCGCCCGCATGCGGGTTGCGATACCGCACCTTCAGCCACTGGAAATCGGCGCTCGCGTCGATCACCTCCACCGTGTCGCCCGCGACGACATAACGGCGCGTGGGTGCATCGGACATCGCATCGTGCAGCGGCAGGCGTGCCGGGCGCACCTTGAACGTGACGGTGCCGCCGCCATAGGCGTCGGGGCGGCGCGCGACACGCTTGCCTTGCGCGTCGTAGGTCAGCAGCATCGACGACGGGCCGTTGTCGGTGTCGAGCAGGTCGCGCAGGTCGTCCGGTATCGCTTCGCTCGACTGGTACAGGTACATCCTGCCGCTGCCGTCGAAGCGATACGCATCGGTGTACCAGATCGGGCCGCCGCGGCACGAACTGTACAGCGTGCGCTCCTTCGGCTTCGCCTGGACGTTGACCAGCCCGTCGCAATTGCCGTGCGGCATGTCGCTCGCGGGCATCCGCAATGGCTCGAACTGCTGGCGCGTGGTGTCGTACAGGTAGATGCCGTAGCCATCGTTCACCATGCCGAGCGTGGCATGCATCGCAAGATCGCGGTGGCCGTCGAAGTTGTAGTCGTCCGACGCGAGGTGATAGCGGCCTTCTTCGTCGGCGGCGGTCACGTCGAGCGTCTGCGTCTTGCCGCTCGGCAGGAAGCGCACGGTAACGTGCTCGCTGTCCGCCCGTTCGACGCGGGCCGTGACGGTGTCGTCGACCTTGAACGTGAGCAGCGGTTTGGCCGCTTGCGCGGCGGGCGCGATCGATGCGCAGGCGACGAACAGCATGGAGCCGTGGAGCAGCGAACGCAGTCGTGAAGGGCGCGTCATGGTCGGATCAGGCATGAAGGGCGTGAATGAGGATGGAAGCGGCCGGCCCGGACTTCCGTTTGCCGCCAATGTACCGGCATCCGGCTCTTTCCGCGAGCGGGGCCGGCATGGCCGGATGTTGCCGGGTAGTCGCGATACCGGTACCTTTGCTTGTCTTGTTCGGGGCCGGCGCGATTGCAAGAATGTCCGTTCCATTCCTGCTTGCTGGTGAGGTGACGATGACGATAGTCAAGCCCGGTTTCGCCCTTTGCGTGGCGATGCTCGCTGCCGGTACGGCACGGGCGGGCGATTTCTCGATCGAAAGCGCGGAGCTTGCCGGCGGCGCGTTCGGTCGCGCGCAGGTATCGGACAGCTTCGGCTGTCACGGTCAAAACATTTCGCCATCCATACGGTGGAGCGGTGTTCCGGAAGGCACGCAAAGCTACCTGCTGACGATGTTCGATGCCGACGCACCGACGGGCTCCGGATTCTGGCACTGGGTCGTTGCCGACATACCGGCGTCGGCGCATGGCATCGCGCCCGGTTCGGGCAATGACGTTGCCGGACTGCCGGCGGGTGCCGTCCCGATGAAGAACGACACCGGCCATGTCGGCTATCTTGGCCCGTGCCCGCCGCAGGGCGACACCCATCGCTACGTCATTACGCTGACCGCGCTCAAGGTGGCGAAGCTGCCGGTCGAACCTGACGCGACGCCTGCGGTCGTCGGCTATACCGCTCACTACCAGGCCCTCGCGAAGGCGACGATGACGGTGCGGTTGAGCCGTTAACCGCGCGTGCTGTCGTCCTGAAACCCGCTTTTCCCCGCGAAGATCTCCTTCAGCGCGGCGCGCAGCGTGGCCGGATCGTACTGGCCGGGCGCGAGATGGATCACGTAACGCGTCTGGCCGTCGAGTCGCGCGGCGATGCCGGGTTCGATCTCGATGTCGATCGTGTCGTCCGTCAGCGTCACCGACAGATCCTTGACGCGCCAGGTGATCTGGTCGCGCACCATCACTTCGATCAGCGTGTCGTCCGGAAAGCGCGACAGCGCGACGCAATAGTCCTGCTCGGCGTCGTGACAGTAGATGTTGGCGAAGCTTTCGTCGTCGTCGAGGTCGGACGTCGCCGCGCCGACGGTAGCGTGAAGTTCCATGAACGGGGTTCCTGCGTAAGGGTGATAGGGGTTATCGGTTCGAATGAAGGGCCGTTCCGGTCGCTGCCGCCGCGCCGGGCGTCGCGCCGGTGTCGCACGACGCAGCGGCATCGCGCGCCTTCAGCCACAGCCCGAATTCGCGCATGACCTCGACGACGGGCCGCAGCCGGTCGCCGTCGGCGCTCAGGTCGTACTCGACCCGCACCGGCACTTCCGGATAGACGGTGCGCCGCACGAGCCCGGCGTCTTCGAGTGCGCGCAGGTCGAGCGTCAGCATGCGCTGCGAGATGCCGGGCATGTCGCGGCGCAGGTCGCTGAAGCGTCGCGGCCCGTCGAGCAGATACGACACCAGCAGCAACCGCCAGCGGCCGCCGAGCAGGCGCATCGCTTCTTCAACGGAACATCCGGTCGCACTCGTTTTCATCGTGCTGAATCCTGGTCGGTAAATTTTTTGTGACTACGGCACAAACGACTGCCGTCTTCCCGGCGATGCGCCGATGCGAGATATTAGCGCCCGCGTCGCGGCGAATCGATACATGGACAACCCACGAAGGAAACGCATGAAGCTCTATCACGCTCCCGGAAGCTGTTCGCAGGCCATCTGCATCGTGCTGCGCGAAGGCGGCGTCGACGCGGAGATCATCAAGGTCGACGCACGCAAGCACGTCATTGAAGACGGGCGCAATTACTACGATGTGAACGAACTCGGCTACGTGCCGCTGCTCGAACTCGACGACGGCACGCTGCTGCGCGAAGGCCCGGTGATCGCGCAGTATCTCGCGGATCTGTGCCCGGAAGCCGCGCTCGCGCCTGCGTATGGCACGCTCGCGCGCTACCGGCTGATGGAATGGCTCAATTTTCTCGGCACCGAGATCCACAAGGGGTTCATTCCGCTGCTGTATGCGGTACAGGCGGGGAAATACGTCGATCCGGCGAGAACGAAGCTCGACAGCCGTTTTGCATGGATCGACCGCCAGCTCGACGGCAACGCATGCTTGACCGGCGACACGTTCACCGTTGCCGATGCCTACCTGTTCGCGCTGACCGGCTGGGGCAAGGCCGACTGGATGCAGTCGGTGTACAACGCGGATATCGACCTGACCCGGTATGGGCATCTGCGTGCGTGGTACGAGCGGGTGCGTGCGCGGCCGGCGGTGCGCGCCGTGCTGGAGGCCGACGCGCTGGCGCGGTAGCGTGCGATGGGTGCGATGAGCGCGATGGGTACGGCTACGGCGCGTCGTTCCGCCGTATCGATGCGCCGCCACACAGCAAAACCCCGCGCTATAATCGCCCGCATGAAATTTCTCCGGACCGTCATTCTGCTGCTGCTCTGCGCGGTGCTGCCCATCAGCGGGCTGGCAGCCAGCGGCCTGGCCGGGGAATGCCCGATGATGCAGCAGGGCATGTCGATGTCGACGGACATGGACGCCGGCATGTCCGCCGACATGCCGGGTTGCGATTCGATGCAGTCGTCGTCCACCGGCAAGGCCCACGCGAAAGCGAAGGGCCTGTCCTGCAAGCTGACGGCGCAATGCCAGTTCGGCAGTCTCTATCATCCGGCCGCTCGCGCCGAAGTCAGTCGTCCCGCTGCATTCGCCAGCGTCGTTGCCTTCCATTACGCGCAAATTCTCCCGGTCCGCGATCCGAACGGATTGTGGCGCCCTCCACGCATCAGCTGATCCCGATCCGATAGGTTCGCCGCATTCGCGGTGAGGTTCGTCCTGTGCGCAGGACGTGGAATCCCCATGGGGTTCCGTCGTTGGGGTTAAACCATGTCATTCCATCCCGGCACGCCGCTTGCGCGGCGTGCGCGCCGGCGCGCGCCCATGCTTTGGGCGGCGCTGCTGGTTGCGGGCGCGGTTCACGCGCAGCAACCGCCTTTTACGCTGGACGCCGCGCTGCAGTCCGCCACCGATCATTCCGCGTCGATGCAGGCCGCCCAGGCGTCGGTGCGCGCGAGCTCGGAGGCGGCCGTGAAGGCCGGCCAGCTGCCCGACCCGATGCTCAAGGCCGGCATCGACAACCTGCCGGTCAATGGCGGCCAGCGCTTCACCGTCGGCCAGGACTTCATGACAATGCGCCGGATCGGCATCGAGCAGGAGTGGGTGTCCGGCGACAAGCGGCGCCTGCGTTCGGCACTGGCCAACGAGCAGCTCGGGCGCGAGCGCGCCGGTTATCTCGCGCAGCTCGCGAGCGTACGCCAGCAAACCGCAACGGCGTGGCTGAACGCCGTCTACGCGAAGCAGGCGCTCGCGCTGCAGCAGGCGCTGCTCGATCACATGCACCATGAATTCGACGCGACGAAGGCGTCGTATCGCGGCGCGAAGGCGAGTGCGGCCGATGTCGTCCAGGCGCGGGCGATGCTCGCGCAGACGCAGGATCAATGGCTGAAAGCGCGGCAGGTCTACCAGACCGCGCTCATCGCGTTGTCGCGCTGGACCGCCGTGCCGGCGTCGGACGTCACGGGCACGCCGCCCGCGCCGGAGTCGTTCGTGTCGTCGTTGCCGCCGGACGAGCTGCGCGTATCGCAGCCGGCGCTGATTGCGGCCGCCGACGATATCGCCGTCGCCGAAGCCGATACCGCCGTCGCGAACAGCGAACGCCGCCCGAACTGGACGTGGGAGGTTGCGTACCAGCAGCGCGGCGGCGCGTATTCGAACATGGTGTCCGTCGGCGTCACGATTCCGTTGCCGCTCAATCGCAGGAACCGCCAGAACCGTGATGTCGCCGAGAAGGCCGAACTGGCGACGAAGGCGCGCCTGGTGTACGAGGACACGCTGCGCCAGGTGCAGGCCGATATCCGCACGCAGTCCGAAACGCTCGCGAGCGGCCGCGAACGCATCGCGAACCTGAGTGCATCGCTGTTGCCCGCCGCCGACCAGCGCGTGCAACTGGCCAATGCCGCCTACCGGGCGGGCACAGGTTCACTCGCCGATACGTTCGCCGCGCGGCGCGCGCAACTCGACGCGCAATTGCAGGTGCTCGATCTCAGGCGCGACGTGTCGCAGACCTGGGCGCAGCTCGAATATCAGGTCGTGCCGTCGACGATGGCCGCCGCGCAGTGAAGGAGAACCTCATGAAAAAGCAATCACTGGCGCGCGCGGTGCTGTTGACGTTTGCCGCCGCGGCGCTGCTCGGCGCCGGTTACGTCGCGGGCATGCGCAATGCGGCGGGCGGCGCATCGACCGCGTCGTCCGTAGCGCCCGGCGCCGCACCGTCCGGCAACACCGACCCGAGCACGGGCCGCAAGGTGCTGTACTGGCACGACCCGATGGTGCCGAACCAGCATTTCGACAAACCGGGCAAGTCGCCATTCATGGACATGCAGTTGCAGCCTGTCTATGCGGACGAGGGCGGCGGCGCGTCCGGTATCCGGATCGATCCGGGCCTGCAGCAGAATCTCGGCATCCGTTATGCGACGGTAAGACGCCAGCAGACGGCGGCCGGATTCGACGCGGTGGGCACCACGCAGTTCGACGAATCGCGTACGGAGGTCGTCCAGTCGCGTGTCACCGGCTACATCGATCGCCTTTATGCGCGCGCACCGATGCAGCGCATCGCGAAGGGCGCGCCGGTGGCGTCGCTGTTCGTGCCTGACTGGCTCGCGCCGCAGGAGGAATACCTCGCACTCAAGCGCGGCGGGACGGACGGCAGCCTGCTCGATGCGTCGCGTGCGCGGATGCGCGCGCTGTCGATTCCCGACGGGATGATCGCGAGCCTCGATCGCACCGGCCGCGCGCAGACGCACGTCGTGCTGAGCGCGCCGGAAACCGGCGTCGTCAGCGAGCTGAACGTGCGGGACGGCGCGATGGTCGCGCCCGGACAGACGCTGGCGAAGATTGCGGGGCTGTCTACGCTGTGGCTCATCGTCGAGGTGCCGGAAGCGCTTGCGTTGAACGTGCAGCCGGGGATGGCCGTCGACGCGACCTTCGCGGGCGATCCTGCGCAGCATTTCACCGGACGCATCCGCGAAGTGCTGCCCGGCATCAGCACGAGCAGCCGCACGCTGCAGGCGCGCGTGGAGATCGACAACACCGCGCTGAAGCTCACGCCCGGCATGCTGATGCGCGTGCGGGTCGCCGGGAAGGCGAGCGTGTCGCGCCTGCTCGTGCCGTCCGAAGCGGTGATCGCGACGGGCAAGCGCACGATCGTCATCGTGAAGAACGGCGACGGCCGGCTCCAGCCGGTGCAGGTGACGACCGGCAACGACATCGGCGGCGACACGGAAGTGCTCGGCGGGTTGAACGAAGGCGATACGGTCGTTGCATCGGGGCAGTTCCTGATCGATTCGGAGGCGAGCCTGAAGAGCGTGCTGCCGAAGCTGGAGAGCGGCAGCAGCGCAAGCGGGGCGGCGGTGACTTCCGAGCCGGCGCCGAAAGCGGCGGCACCGATCTACGAAACCATCGGCAAGGTCGAACAGGTCACGGCCGACGACATCACGTTCTCGCACCAGCCCGTGCCGGCGCTCGGCTGGGGTGCGATGACGATGACGTTCGGCAAGCCGTCGGCCACCGCGTTCCCTGGCGTGAAGCCGGGCCAGACGGTGCGTTTCGCGTTCACGCAAAGCGACGACGGCTACCGGCTGACGAAGGTCGAGCCGCAGGGAGGCGAACGATGATCGCGCGCATCATTCGCTGGTCGGTCCACAACCGCTTCCTCGTGCTGCTCGCCACCGCGCTGATCGCCGCATGGGGCGTCCACTCGCTCCGGCAGACGCCGCTCGATGCGTTGCCCGACCTGTCGGACACGCAGGTGATCGTCAAGGCGTCGTATCCGGGCAAGGCGCCGCAGATCGTCGAAGACCAAGTGACTTATCCGTTGACGACCACGCTGCTCGGCGTGCCCGGCGCGAAAACCGTCCGCGCGTACTCGTCGTTCGGCGACGCGTTCGTCTACGTGCTGTTCGACGACCGCACCGATCCGTACTGGGCGCGCTCGCGCGTGCTCGAATACCTGAGCCAGGTGCAGAGCCGGCTGCCGGCCGGCGCGACCGTGTCGCTCGGGCCGGATGCGACCGGCGTCGGCTGGGTGTACGAGTACGCGCTCGTCGATCGCACCGGCCGTCACGATCCCGGGCAACTGCGCGCGCTCAACGACTGGTTCCTGAAGTTCGAGCTGAAGGCCGTGCCGGACGTCTCGGAAGTCGCGAGCATCGGCGGCATGGTGCGGCAGTACCAGGTCGTGCTCGATCCGGACAGGCTGCGCGCCTACGGCATCACGCAGGCGGAAATCGCGAACGCGCTCGGCAACGCGAACCGGGCGTCCGGCGGCTCGGTCGTCGAGCTGGCCGAGTCGGAGTACATGGTGCGCTCGACCGGCTACCTGCGCACGCTCGACGATTTCCGGCACGTGGTGCTGCGCACGAACGACGCCGGCACGCCGGTGCTGCTCGGCGACGTCGCGCGCATCCAGGTCGGCCCCGCGATGCGGCGCGGGATCGCGGAGCTGAACGGGCAGGGCGAGGTGACGGGCGGCGTGGTCGTGATGCGCTCGGGCAAGAACGCGCTCACGACGATCGACGCGGTGAAGGCGAAGCTGGCCGACCTGAAGCGTTCGCTGCCGCCCGGCGTCGAGATCGTCACGACCTACGATCGCTCGCAACTGATCGAGCGCGCGGTGGGCAACCTGAAGGACAAGCTGATCGAGGAATTCGTCATCGTCGGCATCGTCTGCGCGGTGTTCCTGTTCCATCTGCGCAGTGCGTTCGTCGCGATCCTGTCGCTGCCGCTCGGCGTGCTGGCCGCGTTCATCGTGATGCGCTACCAGGGCGTCAACGCGAACCTGATGTCGCTCGGCGGGATCGCGATCGCGATCGGCGCGATGATCGACGCGGCGATCGTGATGATCGAGAACGCGCACAAGCATCTCGAGGCGTACGACCACGCGCATCCCGGCGAACCGGTCACGGCCGCGCGACGATGGGAACTCGTCGCGACGTCGGCCGCGGAGGTCGGGCCCGCGCTGTTCTTCTCGCTGCTGATCATCACGTTGTCGTTCATCCCGGTGTTTTCGCTGGAAGGGCAGGAAGGCAAGCTGTTCGCGCCGCTGGCGTTCACGAAGACCTACACGATCGCCGCCGCCGCCGGGCTGTCGGTGACGCTGGTGCCGGTTCTGATGGGCTATCTCGTGCGCGGCCGCATTCCGCACGAGCACGCGAACCCGATCAACCGCGTGCTGATCCGCGTGTACCGGCCGCTGCTCGAAGCGACGCTCCGGCGGCCGTGGGTCGCGATCGGCGTCGCGGTCGTCGCGCTCGGACTGACGGCCGTACCGTTGTCGCGGCTCGGCGGCGAATTCATGCCGCCGCTCGACGAAGGCGACCTGCTGTACATGCCGACCGCGCTGCCGGGCATCTCCGCCGACAAGGCGAGCGAGCTGCTGCAGCAGACCGACCGGCTGATCAAGACCGTGCCCGAGGTCGACACGGTGTTCGGCAAGTCGGGCCGCGCCGATACCGCGACCGATCCAGCGCCGCTCGAGATGTTTGAAACGACGATCCGGTTCAAGCCGCGCAGCGCATGGCGGCCCGGCATGACGCCGGAGAAGCTCGTCGACGAACTCGACCGCACGGTGAAGGTGCCGGGCCTGTCGAACGTATGGGTGCCGCCGATCCGCAACCGGCTCGACATGCTGTCCACCGGCATCAAGACGCCGGTCGGCGTGAAGATTTCCGGGCCGGACCTGGCCGGGATCGACGCGGTCGCGAAGCAGGTCGAGGCCGCGGTGAAGCGCGTGCCGGGCGTGACGTCCGCGCTTGCGGAACGGCTGAACGGCGGCCGCTATATCGACGTCGATATCGACCGGCTTGCCGCCGCGCGCTACGGATTGTCGGTGGCCGACATCCAGTCGGTGGTGTCGTCGGCGGTCGGCGGCGACGATGTCGGCGAAGTGATCGCAGGCCGCGAGCGCTTTCCGATCAACCTCCGCTACCCGCGCGAGGTGCGCGATTCGGTCGAGAACCTGCGGCAGCTGCCGGTCGTCACCGCGCGCGGCGCGCAGATCCGCCTCGGCGACGTCGCGCGCATCGCGATCGCCGACGGGCCGCCGATGATCCGCAGCGAGAACGCGCGACTCTCCGGCTACGTGTACGTCGACATCCGCGGCACAGATCTGCAGCGCGCCGTGCGCGCGATGCAGCAGGCCGTCGCGCAACAGGTCGCGTTGCCGCCCGGCTATTCGATCGCGTGGTCGGGGCAGTTCGAGTATCTCGAACGCGCGGCGGCCAGGCTGCGCACCGTCGTGCCGGTCACGCTCGTGGTGATCTTCGTGCTGCTGTTTCTCACGTTCGGCTCGGCGGCCGATGCACTGCTGCTGATGTCGACGGTGCCGTTCGCGCTGGTCGGCGGCTTCTGGCTCGTGTGGGCGCTCGGCCATGCGGTGTCCGTCGCGACGTCGGTGGGTTTCATCGCGCTCGCGGGCGTGGCCGCCGAATTCGGCGTCGTGATGCTGCTGTACCTGAAGGGCGCGCTGCAGCGCCGGCTCGATGCCGGCGAACCGCTGACCGACGCGCTGCTGCTCGACGCGATCCGCGAAGGCGCGGTGCTGCGCGTGCGGCCGAAGGCGATGACGGTCGCCGTCGTGCTCGCCGGCCTCGTGCCGATCATGGTCGGCCACGGTGCCGGTTCAGAAGTGATGCAGCGCATCGCCGCGCCGATGGTCGGCGGCATGATCACGGCGCCGCTGCTGTCGATGTTCGTCATTCCCGCCGCCTGGCTCCTGCTGCAGCGCCGTCATGCGCGAAGCATGGGCCGCGTGCGGCATTCCGATGCAGTACCTCACGGCACGAACGTGCCATCCATCCCAACCGGAGAATCACGATGAAGAAGTGGATCACTGTCACCACCACCGCAGCCGTTCTCGCGAGCGGCGCTTTCACCGCGCCGGCCTTCGCCGCCGGCGACATGGCCGGCATGGACATGTCGGGCATGAAGATGTCGTCGGGCAGTGCGGCCGAGTCGAACGCCGCGCTGACCGATGCCGAAGTGAAGAAGGTCGATGCCGTGAGCGGCCGGATCACGCTGAAGCACGGCGCGCTCGACAACGTCGGGATGCCGCCGATGACGATGGCGTTCAAGGCGAAGGACGCGGCGATGCTCGAGCACGCGCATGCGGGCGACAAGGTCAAGGTGCGGATCGAGAAGGTTGACGGCACGCTGACGATCGTCAAGCTCGTGAAGGCGTCCTGACCTGACGGCATGCCGGTGCCTCGCCGCCGGCGAACCGGGGCGGCGGCTGCACCGGCGCCGCGCATGTCGGGCCGGATGCGGCTCGCGCGGCGGCGTTCGACGATGCGCGGCGGGTCGGGGGCAGCCCGGTTATGCCGTTCGACAGGGAATCGGCACCTTTATTTCAACAATTCTTGAAATATGGAAATGAAGGCGCTATCCTTCGCGCCATGGACTCCAATCTCGTCGTGCGCGCCCTGGGCGCGCTTGCTCATGAAGCGCGCCTGGCCATCTTTCGCGCGCTGGTCGTCGCCGGGCCGCAAGGGCTGCCGGCCGGTGCGATCGCCCAGCAGATCGGGCTGTCGCCATCGAGCCTGTCGTTCCATCTGAAGGATTTGTCGCATGCGGAGCTGGTCACCGCGCGTCAGGACGGCCGGTTCATCTATTACGCGGCGAACTTCGAATCGATGAGCGGCCTCATCGGGTTCCTGACCGAAAACTGCTGCGCCGGCGCTGCGTGCGGCGTGCCGGCGGCGCCGGCCTGTTGCGGGGATCGCACATGAGCGGCTCGCACGCGGCCCCGTCGCAAGCTGCGGCGGCCAGGCCCGCCATCGGATTTTTCGAACGCTACCTGACCGTCTGGGTGGCGCTGTGCATCGTGCTCGGCATCGCGCTGGGCCTGGCACTGCCGGGGCTCTTTCAGCGCATCGGCCGCCTGGAATACGCGCAGGTCAACCTGCCCGTCGGGTTGTTGATCTGGGTGATGATCGTGCCGATGCTCGTCAAGGTCGACTTCGGCGCGTTGCATGAGGTTCGCCAGCACGTGCGGGGGATCGGCGTCACGCTCGTCGTGAACTGGCTCGTCAAGCCGTTCTCGATGGCCTTGCTCGGCTGGCTGTTCATCCGGCAGCTGTTCGCGCCGATGCTGCCGGCCGACCAGATCGACAGTTATATCGCCGGCCTGATCCTGCTGGCCGCCGCGCCGTGCACGGCGATGGTGTTCGTGTGGAGCCGGCTGACCGGCGGCGATCCGCTGTTCACGCTGTCGCAGGTCGCGCTGAACGACAGCATCATGGTGATCGCTTTCGCGCCGCTCGTCGGCCTGCTGCTGGGAATGTCCGCCATCACGGTGCCATGGGCGACGCTGCTCACGTCGGTCGTGCTCTACATCGTCATCCCGGTGATCCTCGCGCAAGCGTGGCGCAGGCTGTTGCTCGCCAGGGGGCAGGCGGCGTTCGACCGCGCGATGGCGAAGATCGGCCCCTGGTCGATCGCCGCGCTGCTGGCCACGCTGGTGCTGCTGTTCGCGTTCCAGGGCGAGGCGATCCTGAAGCAGCCGCTGGTGATCGCGCTGCTCGCGGTGCCGATCCTGATCCAGGTGTTCTTCAACGCAGCGCTCGCCTATGGGCTCAATCGCATCGTCGGCGAGAAACACAGCATCGCGTGCCCGTCGGCGCTGATCGGCGCGTCCAACTTTTTCGAGCTGGCCGTGGCGGCGGCCATCAGCCTGTTCGGCTTCCACTCGGGCGCGGCGCTCGCGACCGTCGTCGGCGTGCTCATCGAGGTGCCGGTCATGCTGCTCGTCGTGCGCGTCGTCAACCGTTCGAAGGGCTGGTACGAGCGCAAGTGAAATCAATCAGGATTCCGGAAATGACCGACATCACGATCTATCACAACCCCGATTGCGGCACGTCGCGCAACACGCTGGCGATGATACGCAACAGCGGCGTCGAACCGCGTGTCGTGCTGTACCTCGACACGCCGCCCGGGAAAGAGGCGTTGCGCGCGCTGATCGCGGCGATGGGCATCCCCGTTCGCGACGTGCTGCGTCGCAAGGGCACACCGTATGACGCGCTCGATCTCGACAATCCGAAATGGAGCGACGACGATCTGATCGGCTTCATGGTCGCGCATCCGCTCCTGATCAATCGCCCGATCGTCGTCACCCCGCTCGGCACGCGGCTGTGCCGCCCGTCCGAACGGGTGCTCGATATCCTGCCCGATCCGCAGAACGGGCCGTTTGCGAAGGAAGACGGCGAAATCGTGATCGATGCGGAGGGCAAGCGTGTCTGACCGCCTGAACGATCTGCCGCAACTCGACGCCGCGCTGTTTCGCGTGCCGGACGCGAGCCTGCTGCAACCCGCGCGCCCGTCGACGCATCCGCCACGCATCGTGCTGCTCTACGGGTCGTTGCGCGCGCGTTCGTTCAGCCGGCTGCTGGTCGAGGAGGCGGCGCGGCTGCTGACGGCCATGGGCGCCGATGTCAGGATCTTCAATCCGGCCGGATTGCCGTTGCCCGACGATGCACCCGAGCATCACCCGAAGGTGGCGGAGTTGCGCGAGCTCGTGCAATGGTCGGAGGGCATGGTGTGGTGCTCCCCCGAGCGGCACGGCGCGATGACCGGCGTGATGAAGGCGCAGATCGACTGGATTCCGCTGTCGGTCGGCGCGGTACGGCCGACGCAGGGCAAGACGCTGGCGGTCATGCAGGTCAGCGGCGGATCGCAATCGTTCAACGCGGTCAACCAGATGCGGGTACTCGGGCGCTGGATGCGCATGCTGACCATTCCGAACCAGTCGTCCGTCGCGAAGGCGTTCATGGAGTTCGGCGACGATGACAGGATGAAGCCCTCCGCTTATTTCGACCGGGTCGTCGACGTCATGGAGGAACTGGTCAAGTTCACGCTGCTCACGCGCGACGTCGGCGCGTACCTGACGGACCGGTACAGCGAGCGCAAGGAAAGCGCCGAACAGCTGTCGCAGCGTGTGAACCAGGCACGCATCTGAACCGTTCGCGGGCACGCGGCGCGGCGGTGCATCGTTCGCACCGCGGCAGCGTGCCCGTGCCGCGTGAGCCGGGTTACCGGGCCAGTGTCAGGAACAGATAGGCTGCGTAACCCACGCCGTTCGCCAGCAACGCCCAGATCGCGAGCCCGCGCGTGCGCGCATTGACGCGCAGCCATGCGGCCGCCGCGAGCGTGACGATCACGCCGGTCAGCACTTCGAGGCGCGGCTCCCACGGCGTCAGCATGATGCCGATCGCCGGCAGCAGCGTGCCCTGGAACACCATCGCGCCGGTGATGTTGCCGAACGCGAGCGTGTCCTTCCCGCGGCGGATCCACAGCACGCTGTTGACCTTCTCGGGCAACTCCGTCGCGATCGGCACGATGATCAGCGACAGCAGCAGAGCCGATACGCCGAGCACGTGCGACACGCCTTCCACGCCGTGAATGAAACCCTTCGCCCCGCCGACCAGCAGCGCGACGCCGATGAGCAGCTGCAGCGCGATGGTTGCCAGGTTGGTCGGCAAGCCCACGCGCGACAGGAACATCTTGTGCGGCGCCTCGGTGCCATGCCCGGCATCGACGAGCTGGTTCGACGCACGGAACGTCATCACGACATACATCACGTAGATCCCGACCAGCATCGCGGCGAGCAGCGCGCGCACGGCGCTGTTGTGATGCGGGACGAACATCGCGGCGGTGGCCAGCGAGAACGCGGCGAGAAAGTAGTTCAGGTCGCGCACGAAACCCGTCCGTTCGGGCGTGATCGTGCCGCGCGGCCCGCGCGAGCGGATCACCGCGAGCGTCATGAGGAACGTGGTGAGCGTGGCGAGCATCAGCGGCGCGCCGAGAATCGCGCCGACACCGATCTCCTCGTTCACGGCCGGGTTCGCCGTGCCGCCGGCGAGCGCGAGCAGCGGCACCATCGTTTCGGGCAGCGCGGTGCCGACGGCGGCGAACAGTGAACCGGTGACGCCTTCGGAAATCTTCAGGCGTTCGCCGAGATGTTCGAGCGCATTGGTGAAGACCTCGGCGGCGACGAGGATGACGATCAGCATGACCGCCAGTTCGACGAACATGAACGTCATGCGGCACCTCCGCAGGCATGCGTGCGGACGGCGGCGAAACGCGGGGAGAGGGTGGCGGGGAACATGGGGACTCCGTGGTCGGACGTTGACGAACCATGGCACATCCGCCGACGTCCGACCAGGAACGACGCGATGTGCCGATGGTCTCGCCAGGCCGATCAGGCTGAACGCGCCACGGCCGCAGGCCGAGTGTGTTGACGCGTTCGCTTTCCGGAGACGGAAAGCAGGCTACTCCCCAAAGACGAAGGGCAGTCTAGCCGAGCGGATACCTTTCGACAAGCCTTCATCCCAAAAAATATACCCCTCTCCCCTATACGGGAACCCTTCCGGATATATACTCCCCCTCCCTATCCAGGAGCCCGTCGTCGATGAGCCATACCGTTCGTGAAAAACAGAAGCTGCTGAACCGCGTGCGCCGGATCAAGGGCCAGGTCGAGGCCATCGAGCGCGCGCTCGGGGAGGAGCGCGGCTGCAACGAGGTCCTGCAATTGATCACGAGTTGTCGCGGCGCGATGAACGGGCTGCTGGCCGTCGTGCTGGAAGACCACATTCGCGAGCATCTGGTCGATGCGCACGAGCCTGACGCACACGAAGGCAGCGCGACCGAGCAGCTGATCGACGTGGTGCACAGCTATTTCAAGTAATCGGGGCAGGACATGAACGCTTTCCAGGATGACGCATTCGGCGCCGGGCACGACCATATCTTTCTCGGTGCGGCGCACGAGCAGAACGAACGCAGGACGTGGATGGTCATCGGCCTGTGCTCGGCAATGATGGTGGCCGAGATCGTCGGCGGCACACTGTTCGGGTCGCTCGCGCTCGTCGCCGACGGGTTGCACATGTCGACGCATGCGGGCGCGATGCTGATCGCCGCGCTGGCCTATACCTATGCGCGCAAGCATGCGGACGATCCGCGCTTCGTGTTTGGCACCGGCAAGCTGGGCGATCTGGCCGGGTTCACGAGCGCGATCGTGCTCGCGATGATCGCGATCCTGATCGGCTACGAGGCGGTTGCGCGTCTGCTGGCGCCCGTGCCCATTCACTTCGGCGAAGCGATTCCGATTGCCGTGCTGGGGCTCGCGGTGAATCTCGCCAGCGCGTGGCTGCTGAGCGGCGGCCATCACCACGGGCATGGCCATGGGCACGGTCATCATCATGGGCACGACCACGACCATGATCACGACGATGACCATCATGCGCATCACGATCACGGTTCGCACACGGCGGCCCATCGCGACCACAACATCCGGTCGGCCTACGTTCACGTGATCGCCGACGCGGCCGTGTCGGTGCTGGCCATCGTCGGCCTGCTGCTCGCACATGCATTCGGCTGGGTCTGGATGGACCCTGTCGCGGGCATTGTCGGCGCGCTCGTGATCGCGAACTGGTCGTACGGGCTGATGCGCGATACCGGCGGCATCCTGCTCGACGTCAACGTCGACCGCAAGCTGGCGGCGCGCATACGTGATGCGATCGAGGCGCTGGGCGACAAGGTCAACGATCTTCACGTGTGGCGTGTCGGGCCGGGCCACATGAGTGCGATCGTGTCGGTCGAGACCGTCGAGACGGTGCGCGACGCGCGTTTCTACCATGCGCTGATCGAGGGTTTCGACGGCGTGTCGCACGTGACCGTCGAAGTGATGACGCCTGCGAAGGCCTGACCGTGGCCGTGAAATCACCGTGCATCGAGCTGTGCGCGTTCGACGGCCGGACGGGCTTTTGTGTCGGCTGCCTGCGCACGCGCGACGAGGCGCGTGACTGGAAGAAGCTGACCGACCATCGCCGGCACCAGATACTGAACGATCGCAATCGCCGCCAGGCGAAAATCCGGCGCGAACCTGGGGAGTGAAGGGGCGTCGTCGTCGTGCTTCGCCTGGTGTCGCGCCGGCCGTCATGCCGATGCGACACGCGCGGGAAGCGCCTTACCCTTCGGCGCCGAGCGGAAAATGAAGCGCAAACGTCGTGCGCCCGTCACGACTTGCGACTTCGACCTTGCCGCGATGCAGCTCCATGATCGATTTCACGATCGCGAGCCCGAGGCCCGCGTTGCGCGCCGCGCCGTGCCGTGACGAATCGATGCGGTAGAAACGCTCGAAGATCCGTTCGACCTGTTCGGGCGGAATCGCGGCACCGCGATTGGTGACTTCGACGACCGCATAGCCGCCTTGCGTGGACACCGCCAGCTCGATCGTCGACCCGGCTTGCGCGTGTTCAAGCGCGTTCGACGCGAGATTGCTGACGGCGCGCCGGAACAGCGTCGCATCGGCGACGACGGTCGCTTCGCCTTGCACGTCGATGCGCACGCCGGCTTCATCGGCAAGCGCCTGGAAATACGACGCGAGCCGGCGCAGTTCGCCGCCCGCGTCAAGTTCGGCGGTCTTCAGGTGCTGGCGCGCATTGTCGGTGCGCGCGAGAAACAGCATGTTCTCGATCATCCGCTGCAGCCGTTCGCATTCCTCGATGTTCGAATCGATCAGCGCTTCGTATTCCTCGGTCGTGCGCGCGCGCGACAGCGTGACCTGCGACGAACTGATCACGTTGGCGAGCGGCGTGCGCATGTCGTGCGCGAGATCGGACGAGAACTGGGAGAGCCGCACGAACGCGCGTTCGAGGCGGTCGAGCATCCGGTTGACCGACGTCGCGAGTTCACGCAGCTCGACCGGGCCGCCACGCGCGTCGAGCCTCGCGTTCAGGTTGTGCGCCTCGATGCGTGACGTCTGGCGACCGAGGCTCTCGACCGGGCGCAGGCCGCGCGACGCGACCGCGTAACCGAGCGCGCCGACCAGCAGCGCGCCCGCGGCCGCCGCGAGCCAGATGTCGACGCGATAGCTTTCGAGCAACGACTGGCGATCGGTCGCCGTGCGTGCAAGCGCAACCTGGATCGCATCGCCGGACGGCAGCGTGGCGCGCGCATACACGCAGCGCGACGTGCCGATGCCGGGCGGCGCGCACGTGAACGGCGTGCCGGTTGCGCTGGCCGGATGGGGCGCGGCGATCACCGACGCCAGCGAGTGGCCGGCTTCGTCGGAATGCTCGACGAGCGCGCGGTTCCGCGCGTCGTAGATGCCGAGATAGACGCCCGGATGCGACAGCAGCACTTCATGAAACACGGCCGGATCGGCGCGCAGCGCGGCAGCCGAGCCGCTCGCGTGCGCAAGCTGCAGGAACTGGTTGAGCTTGCCGGAGATCTCGATGTCGTCGCGCCGCGTCAGCTCGGCGGACAGCGAGCGATACAGGTACGCGCCGGTCAGCGCGAACACGAGCGCGGCGACGACGGCGAACGCCAGCGTCAGGCGCCGCAGCAGCGAATACGAGGCCGGGCTGCTGCGCGTCACGAACGATCCTCGAGCACGTAGCCCATCCCGCGGATCGTGTGGATCAGCTTCTTCTCATGGGCGTTGTCGATCTTCGCGCGCAGGCGCTTGATCGCGGCATCGACGACGTTCGTGTCGCTGTCGAAATTCATGTCCCAGATCTGCGACGTGATGAAGGTGCGCGTCAGCACTTCGCCTTCGCGTTCGGCGAGCAACTGCAGCAGCGCGAATTCCTGCGCGGTCAGGTCGATGCGGGTGTCGGCGCGCCGCACGCGGCGGCGGATCAGGTCGACTTCGAGATCGGCGACATGCAGGATGTCGCGCACGTTGCGCGGCGCGCGTCGCAGCAGCGAGCGGATGCGCGCGAGAAACTCGGCATACGCGAACGGCTTGAGCAGGTAGTCGTCGGCACCCAGCTCGAGCCCGGCGACCTTGTCCTCGATCGCCTCGCGCGCCGTGAGCAGCAGCACCGGCGTCTGCTTCTGCGCGCGCAGGCGCCGGAGCACCTCGAAGCCATCCATTTCCGGCAGCATCACGTCGAGCACGACGAGATCGAAATCCTCGTGCAGCGCAAGGAACAGCCCGTCCTTGCCGGTTTCCGCAATGTCGACCGTGTAGCTCGCCTCCATCATCCCTTTCCGGAGGTACGACGCCATCTTGGGTTCGTCTTCGACTATCAGTATCCGCATGGTGAGGCAGGCTGTCCGTGATTCCAGCCGGTCAGTGTAACGCGTGAGCATAGGGCGCCGAGCGTGCGCGAAGAATGACCGCCGGATGACGGAATGGTCATGAAGCGCTTGCGCCGCGTCGCCCGAGTTTCATGAAAATCCGGTCATGTTTCGGCCATGTCGTCGTCACCGCGACGGCGCTAAGCTGCGGCCGTCTTGTCCCCCGGCACGCGCTGTCACGGCGCCGCGCCGGCCCATCCGGTCGTTGCCTGCCTGATTCCGCATCCATGTCGTACTGGCGCAAATTCCTCGTCGTCGTGCTGCTGGCGCTGAGCCTGCCGATCCAGTCGTTCGCGACTGTTTCGATGCAGTGCGAACGCGTTGCCATAGCGCCGATGGAAGCGGCGTCGCACACGATGGCGGCCGCGCAGGACGGCCATCACGATGCCGACAGCCACGCCCGGCATGCGCCGGCGTGTTCCGCGTGCGTGTCCTGCTGCGTCGGCGCCGGCATGCCGGGCGCGCCCGCCGTCCCCGCCGCGGCCGGCGTTCGCGCGGCGATCGTCTCGCCGCCGCCCGCGGCCGGGGTCGTGTCGTTCCTGACCGGCGGCATCGACAGGCCGCCGCGCCGGCTTCTCGTCTAGACCCCGCCCGCGGCCCAGACCGGCCGTGCTCCGCAATCCGCTCCGGCGGCGGCATCCCGTCCGCCGGACGACACACGACGAGACCCATTCATGCGATTGATTACTGCGGCGCTGCTTGGCGCGGCGGCCATCGTGCCGTCGCTCGCGCCTGCGCAAATCCCGCTGCCCGATCCGGCGGACGCCGCCGCGGCGGTGCCGGACGTCACCGTGACGTCCGTATTCGACGGCTACCGGCCGTATCGGGACGACGAAGGCCCGGGCTGGAAACAGCTGAACCGCGACGTGACGGAACGGCCCGCGAAGGGGCGCACGACCGGTCATGCGGCTGGCGGCGCTACCCGTTCGATGCACGAGGAGGCCGCGCGATGACGATGCTGTCGATCTCGCCGAGGATCGGCGCGGCCGCGGCCGTGCTGGCCTTCCTCGCCGGCTGCACGACGTTTTCGAAGGACGGCGGTTTCGACGCGGTGTCGTCCGTCGCGTCGGAGCGCATCGGCAAGGACGCGGTCGTGGTCAGGACCGACGTCGACCGTGAAGCCGTCGACACGCGCACGAAGGAACTGCTCGCCAGGCCGCTGTCGATCGACGATGCGGTGCAGGTCGCGCTGCTGAACAACCGCGGCCTGCAGGCGTCGTACGCGGAACTGGGGCTGTCGGAGGCCGATCTCGTCCAGGCCGGCCGGCTGCCGAACCCGCGTTTCGCGTTCAGCCGCACCCGCGCGGGCGACGGCGAGCTGACGCTCGGCCGCACGTTTTCGGCGAACGTGTTCGCGCTGCTGACCTTGCCGCTCGCGACGAACATCGAACGCCGTCGCTTCGAGCAGACCAAGCTCGAAACCGCCGACGCGATGCTGAAGGTGGCCGCCGACGCGCGCCGCGCGTATGTCGAGGCCGTCGCGGCCGAGCAGGCCGCGAACTATGCAGGGCAGGTGCGCGATGCCGCGAGTGCGGCCGCCGAACTCGCGCAGCGCATGCGGCAGGCCGGCAACTTCAGCCGCCTCGATTACGCGCGGGAACAGGCGTTCCACGCCGATGCGGTCGCGCAGCACGCGAAGGCGCGCCAGCAGGCCGTGGCCGCGCGCGAGAAGCTCACGCGCGCGATGGGGCTGTGGGGCGAACGCACGCGATACGCGCTGCCCGAGCGCTTGCCCGACCTGCCGAAAGCGCGGCCGGACCTGCCCGATCTCGAACGTTTCGCGATGCGCAACCGCCTCGACATCCAGGCCGCGAAGCTGCAGACGCAGGGTGTCGCGTCGTCGCTCGGCCTGAGCAAGGCCACGCGCTTCGTCAATGCGGTGGATCTCGGCTACGTGAACGACTACGAGACCGGCAAGGGTCACGAGCACGGCTTCGAGATCAGCGTCGAGATTCCGCTGTTCGACTGGGGCGGCGCGAAGGTCGCGCGGGCCGAGGCCGTCTACATGCAGTCGGCGAACCGGCTCGCGAAAACGGCCATCGACGCGCGTTCCGAAGTGCGCGAATCGTATGCGGCCTACGTGACGAGCTACGACGTCGCCACCCACTATCGCGACGAAGTCGTGCCGCTGCGCAAGACGATCTCGGACGAGCTGCTGCTGCGCTACAACGGGATGCTCGCGAGCGTGTTCGAGCTGCTGGCCGATGCACGCGAACAGGTCGGCGCGGTGAACGGCTACATCGATGCGCTGAAGGACTACTGGCTCGCCGAAACCGATCTGCAGATGGCCGTCGGGGGCCGGCTGCCGACGCCGGGCGACGTGCCGCGTCCGACGCCATCTGCCCGGCCGGAGCCCGCTTCCAGCGCCGACGCTGCGCCGCAGCCGGCTTCAACCTCCGCGGCGCAATCGGCGCCCGCGACGCAAACGCATCCTGAAGGTCATTGACATGGTGTCCCGTCGACAATTTCTCAGCCACTCGGGCGCCGCGCTGCTCGGTTCGGCGATGGTCAGCAAGGCCGGCGCCGCGTCGTTGCCCGAAGCGCCCACGATGACGAAAACCGGCACGCAGCCGCCGCTCGTGCCGCCGAACGGCCGGCCGTACACGCCCGTCGCGACGCTGAACGGCTGGACGCTGCCGTGGCGGATGAAGAACGGCTGGAAGGAGTTCCACCTGACGGCCGAGCCCGTCGTGCGCGAGATGGCGCCCGGCATGAACGCGAACCTGTGGGGCTACAACGGCCAGTCGCCCGGCCCGACGATCGAGGCCGTCGAAGGCGACAAGGTGCGCATCTTCGTGACCAACCGGCTGCCCGAGCACACGACGATCCACTGGCACGGGCTGCGGCTGCCGAACGGGATGGACGGCGTCGGCGGCCTCACGCAGCCGCATATCCCGCCCGGCAAGACCTTCGTCTACGAGTTCCAGCTCGAGGCGCACGGCACGTTCATGTATCACCCGCACGCCGACGAGATGGTGCAGATGGCGATGGGGATGATGGGCATGTTCATCGTGCACCCGAAGGATCGCGGCACGATGCCGGTCGATCGCGACTTCGTGTTCCTGCTCGCCGCGTACGACATCGATCCGGGCAGCTACACGCCGCGCGTGAACGAGATGACGGACTTCAACATGTGGACCTTCAACTCGCGCGTGTTCCCGGGCATCGATCCGCTGCCGGTGCGCGCGGGCGACCGCGTGCGGATTCGCTTCGGAAACCTGACGATGACGAATCATCCGATCCACCTGCACGGCTACAGCTTCGAAGTCGCGGGCACCGACGGCGGCTGGATTCCGCCGGCGGCGCGCTGGCCGGAAGTGACGGCCGATGTCGCGGTGGGGCAGATGCGCGCGATCGAGTTCAGCGCCGATCGCCCGGGCGACTGGGCGTTCCACTGCCACAAGTCGCATCACACGATGAATGCGATGGGGCATCAGGTGCCGAATTTGATCGGCGTGCCGCAGCAGGATCTCGCGAAGCGCATCGGCAAGCTCGTGCCCGACTACATGGCGATGGGCAGCACGGGCGGCGCGATGGGCGGCATGGAGATGCCGCTGCCCGACAACACGCTGCCGATGATGACGGGCACGGGCCCGTTCGGGCCGCTGGAGATGGGCGGCATGTTCACGGTCTGCAAGGTGCGGCAGGGCCTCGGCCGCAACGACTATCGCGATCCGGGCTGGTTCAGGCATCCGAAGGGAACCGTCGCGTACGAGTACACCGGCGAACTGCCGGACGGTTGAGCAGCAGCATGCGGCGGCCGTACCGATGCGGCCGCCGGTTTCCATTCACTCACACGGGAGTCGACACGATGAAGCAGGGACTGGTTTTGATGGCAACGGGTGGGGCGCTGGCGTTTTCCGCCGCGTCGTACGCGGCAGGCGACATGGCCGGGATGGACATGAGCGGTGGCGCGAAGCAGGAAGCCGCGGCAAAGCGGAGCATGTCGCACGGCGAAATCCGCAAGGTCGACATGGCTGCGGCCAGGCTGACGATCAAGCACGGCCCGCTCGAGAACCTCGGGATGGATGCGATGACGATGGTGTTCAAGGTGAAGGACCCGGCGATGCTGTCGCAGGTGAAGGCGGGCGACAAGATCGACTTCGTCGCGGAAGACGTGAACGGTGCACTGACCGTCGTCGAGCTGAAGAAGCCGTGATACGAGACATGAACATGAAGATCACGACTCTCAGGCGGCTGGCCGCCTTCGCCGTGGCCGGCACGATCGTCGCGGCCGCGCCGGTCGCCGCCTCGGCGCACGGCAAGCTGGAAAGCGCCGCACCGGCGACGGGCAGCACGGTCGACACGGCGCCCGACACGTTGCGGCTCACCTTCAACGAAGACCTCGAACCGACGTTCAGTTCGGTGAAGGTGTCGGACGCGAACGGCAACGCCGTCTCGCAGGAAAAGGCGAAGATCGATGCTTCGAACCCGCGCGTGATGACCATTGCGATGCCGAAGCTCGCGCCGGGCGCGTACACGGTGCAGTGGGTCGCGATGACGGCCGATGCGCATCGCACCAAGGGCGCCTATACGTTCCGGGTGAAAGGGTGAACGACGGCTTCGTCGGTCTCCTGCGGCTCGTGTCGGTGGCGATCCAGAATGCCGGGTTCGCCGTCGTCGTCGGCGCGCTGCTCGGCAGCCACTGGCTCGCGCGCGGCGCGTCGGCGTGGCAGCACGGCATCGGGCGGCGGCTCGTCGCGACGCTGCGCATCGCGTCCGTCATATCGCTGCTTGCCAGCATCACCGCGTTCTGGGCGCACTGCGCGCTGATGAGCGACGTGTCGATGCTCGAAGCCGGGCCGTCCGTCCGCGCGATGCTCGCGGGCACGGGGTTCGGTCATGCGTGGTTGGCCGGCGCCGTATTCATGCTCGTCGTCGTGCTGCTGTCGTTCGTCAGGCGAGCGCGCGATTCGCGCTTTCCGTTCGCGATCTGGGCCGCGCTCGCCTGTGTCGCGCTCGCGCGCAGCAACGGCGGGCATCCGGTCGACGCGGGGCTGTTCAGCGTGCCGGTGTGGATCGACTGGCTGCATCTGCTGGCCATCAGCGCGTGGGTCGGGCTCGTGCTCGTGACGGCGTTCGGCGTGATGCCGCGGCTCACCGGCCTGCCCGCGAGCGAACGCACGACGGGCGCATCGTTCGTGCAGTCGCTGTCCGATGCATCGACATATGCGCTGATCGTGTTGTTCGCGACCGGCGCGTACAACGGCTGGCGCGGCGTCGATACGCCCGCCAACCTGCTCGCGTCGACGTACGGGCAGATCCTGCTGCTGAAGCTCTCGCTGGTGCTGATTGCCGCGGCGCTCGGCGGACACAACCGCTTCTTCGGGATGCCGAAGCTGTTGGCCGCGCTGAAGGACCCGGCCGCCGCGATGCCGGCCGGCCCGCTGCGGCAATTCGGTGCGGTGCTGCGGATCGAGGCGGTCGTGCTCGGCGGCGTGCTGATGGTGGCGGCCGTGCTGGTGTCGAGCGCGTTGCCGGGGACGGTTTAGCGCGGCGGATCATGAGCGAAGGCACGCGGGGGAGTCGTCGCGAGCACGACGAATTTTTTGTCGGACGATTTCCCCCGCATTTTCGGGCCCGGACATGCGAACGACGGCGATCGCGGCGTGATGACGACAATTACATCGGCCTGTCTTTCGATTACCAAAAACTGTCATTGAGCGCCGCTAAGCTTTCGCCACCCTCACAACCGGGATTCCCCGTCATGCGCTCGACAATCCGCCTCTTCACCCCGCTATTGCTGCTCCCGACGCTTGCCGCGCCGGTTTTCGCCGCCACCGCCGCGCCCGTCAGCCCGAACTGCGGCGGCAGCACGACGCCGATCGCCGATATCCAGGGGCCGGGCGCGCCGTCGCCGCTCGCCGGCCAGAACGTGTCGATCGAAGCCGTCGTCACCGCCGATTTCGGCGGCACGGACGGCTTCGGCGGCTTCTTCGTCCAGCAGGCCGACGCGCAGCGCCGCAACCAGCCGGGCGTGTCCGAGGGCCTGTTCGTCTATGCGCCGAAAGTGCGCGCGAAGGCCGGCGACCTCGTGCATGTGACGGGCAAGGTCGAGGAGAAGTACGGGCAGACGCAGCTCACGCAGTCGGGCGCGATCGCGGTGTGCGCGAACGGCCAGACCGTCACGCCCGCGACGCTCACGCTGCCGGTCGACAGCCCGAACGCGTTCGCCGCGTATGAAGGGATGCTGGTGCGCTTGCCGCAGACGCTGAACGTCACCGACAACTACGAGCTCGGCCGTTACGGCAGCGTGATGCTCAGCAACGGTCGCCTGCGCACGCCGACGAGCGTCGTGCCGCCCGCGCAGGCACAGACGCAGATCGATGCGAACGCACGCAACCGCCTGATCCTCGACGACGGCTCGAACAAGCAGAACCCCGCGACCGTGCCGTACCCGGCGCCGGGCCTGTCGGCCGCGAACACGCTGCGTGCGGGCTACACGGTGCGCGACGTCGAAGGCGTGCTCGAAGTGCGTTACGGCGCATGGCGCGTGCAGCCGCTGCCCGGCGCGGCCGTGCCGGCATTCGATGCGCGCACGAACCCGCGCACCAACGCGCCCGCGCGCGATCCGAAATCGAACCTGCGCGTCGCGTCGTTCAACGTCCTCAACTACTTCAACGGCAACGGTCTCGGCGGCGGCTTCGACGATCCGAACAACCGCGGCGCGAAGAACTTCCAGGAATTCCAGCGCCAGGAAGCGAAGATCGTCAGCGCGCTGAAGGCGATCGACGCCGACGTGATCGGCCTGATGGAAATCCAGAACAACGGCTACGGCGAACTGAGCGCGGTGCGCCAGCTTGCGGCGAAGCTCGGCAGCCAGTGGCGCGTGGTCGATCCGGGCACGTCGCGGCTCGGCGGCGATGCGATCACGGTCGCGATGATCTACGACAGCCGCAAGGTCGAGCCGGTCGGCCGCGCGGCCACGCTCGCGATCGACGACAAGAACCGCCAGCCGCTCGCGCAGTCGTTCCGGCTGGTCGGCGGCAACAAGCAGGCGCTGACGGTGGCCGTGAACCACCTGAAGTCGAAGAACTGCCCGGACGCCGCGAACGACGATCTCGACCAGGGTGACGGCCAGGGTTGCTGGAACCCGACGCGCACGCGCGCGGCGGCGAAGGTGGCCGACTGGCTCGCCGGCAACCCGACGGGCGTCGCGGGCCAGGGCGTGCTGCTGATCGGCGATTTCAACAGCTACACGTACGAAGACCCGATCCGCACGCTCGAATCGCGCGGCTATCGCAACCTCGTCGCGCGCTGGATCGGCCCGAATGCGTACAGCTATGTGTACAACGGCGAAGCCGGTTATCTCGATCACGCGCTCGCGACACTGCCGCTCGCGTCGCACGTGAAGGCCGTGCACGAATGGCACATCAACGCGGACGAGCCGCTCGCGCTGCAGTACACGCTCGCCTACAAATCGGCGGAGCAGCAGAAGACGTTCTACGCGCCGGACGCGTATCGTTCGTCGGATCACGACCCGGTGCTGATCGATATCGCGCTGCCGGGCGGCGGGCATTGAGCGCGGGTTGAACCGGCTTCGCGATGGACGACGTGCGGCACGTGCGCACGTCGTCGCGCGGGCAGCGGATGAATCGCACGCCGCTCGCGCATCGACGAACCCGGCCGGATATCGGGTAAATAATTCCACTGGAACCGATGCAATTCCGCGAAATCGGTATTTTATGGGTGGCGGGGATGCATAAGCCCCGGATTGAAGAATGATTGAAGTGAATCGAATCTTCGAATCGAGCCTGCATTTCGCCGCAATGCATTAATCGGTTGGCGATAATAAAAATGAAAGAAAAATCCTGTCGATCTGAAGGTATTGAGCGTGCTGCATCAATGCAGTAAAGGCTTCGTCGTTGTGCGCGAAAAGTAAAATATTCGGCGCGGCATTGCCGACAAGACGCACCTTGCACGAATAATCCCGTATTCTTTCAAATGCCAGACACTGGCGGCCCTTCGCATCATTACGGGATTTTTAATATCGGAATGATCTTTGACAACGCGGCGCAGCACCGCCTATTTTGTCGATGTCGTAAATTTCGGTAATCAGAAAAGAAGTCCAAACTGCAGGGGGCGGTTCAAGCACGATTCTCGCCAGCAGTTTGCTGTGTCTGTATCACGTTCAGTCTCTTGAAGCAGTCCGATCCCAACCGCCTTTGCGCGAGTGGCGGGTGTTGCTGCGCGTCTCGCCAGTGAGGGCGGCCTTTGTGAAGCGGTATCCGAACCAGCCACAAGGAACGAGATGAAACCAGACAGGAGCAGTACCGGCAGCCGCCATGGCCGTCGCGGCCGGATGGCCGGGCTAGGCGCATTGACCGCGATGACACTGGCGCTCGCGGCGTGCGGCGGCGACGATTCGTCGTCCGTCGGCGCATCGAGTCTCGCGCAGACAACGGCCAGTCAGCAGGCCAGCGCGCAAGCGGCCAGCAGTCAGGCGCCTGCGGCCAACCAGCCTTACGTCGACCCGGTCGCCTATTCGATGAACGCGACCGACGGCCTCGCCCCCGCGCAGGTGTCCGAGAAAGCGGCCGTCATGCATTACCAGTGGAAAAACGGCGGCACGACCGTCGACTACACGACGACCACCGGCCACCTGACCGCGCAGGACGCGAACGGCAATGCGGAAGCGTCGATGTCGTATGTCGCGTACACCGCGCCGAGCAAGAACGGCAAGCCGCGCCCCGTCACGTTCGTCTATAACGGCGGCCCCGGCTCGTCGTCGATCTGGCTGCGTCTCGGCTCGTTCGCGCCGACCCGCGTGGCCACGCCCGATCCGGGGTTCGGCAGCAACTGGCCGAACTATCCGCTCGTCGACAACGCCGACAGCCTGATCGACACCACCGACCTCGTGTTCATCGACCCGCCCGGCACCGGGCTGTCGGAAGCCGTGTTGCCGAACACCAACCACAAGTACTGGGGTTCCGATGCGGACGTGAACATCATGCGCGACTTCATCCAGCGCTACCTGAACGTCAACAGCCGCAGCACGTCGCCGATCTACCTGTACGGCGAATCGTACGGCACGCCGCGTACCGACATGCTCGCGCTGGCGCTCGAATCGGCCGGCGTGCACCTGACGGGCATCGTGCTGCAGTCGGCAATCCTGAACTACTTCGCGGATGCGGTGGAAGCTGTCGCGATCACGCAGTCGACGGAGGGGCTGCTGCTCGAAACCGATACCGTGGCCGGTTACCTGCCCGGTTATGCGGCGGTCGCGGCGTACTTCAACCAGGTTTCGCCGGCACCGGTGAACCAGGATCTGTACGCACTGCAGACGGAACTGTTCACGACGCTGATCTACAACCAGCTGCAGAAGTATTCGCAGTCGTGGGTGTTGAGCCAGCTCGGCATTCCGGATGCGCTCGGCACGCCGGTGTTCCCGAGCGACGCGACGCTCAAGCTGTGGTCGATCCCGTCGAGCCTCACGCAACAGGCGCTGCGCGGTTACTTCAACGCGAATCCGTTCGGCACGAGCCTGCTGCCCGGGACGACGATCGGCCGGTACGACGGACGCGTGTCGTTGCCGAACTCCGATCCGCGGCTGCAGAACGACGGCGACCCGTCCGACATCCTGATTTCGCAGCCGTTCACGAACGCGCTCGCGACGCAGATGCCGGATTACCTCGGCTACACCGCGCCGAACGCGACGTACCTGCCGCTGAACGACAACATCATCGGCGTCTGGGACTTCTCGCACGACGGCCAGCCGATGCCCGACACGATCCCCGATCTGCTCGGTGCGCTGCAGCTCAACCCGAAGCTTCGCGTGCTCGCGGAGAACGGTTTCCACGATCTCGCGACGCCGTTCTTCAACACCGAGAAGCAGCTCGCGCGGCTGCAGACGGTGAAGGGCCTGAATCCGAAGCTGCAGGTGAACTTCTTCCAGGGCGGCCACATGATCTACCTGGACGACGTCGCCCGTCCGCAGATGAAGCGGGACCTGAAGACGTTCTACAAGGGCGCGCGGATTCCGACGGCACTGACGCTGCATACGCTGCCGCCGCCGTGGCCGGATGAAAACCCGCCGAGCGTGCCGACCGGCAGCGTCCCGGGCGCGACGGCCGCGACGACGCTGGCGGCGGCCCCGTGAGCGACGGACTCCTTGTCAAAGGAACCCTCTATTCATCCATTGAATGCGAGTGATCATGTCCCTAATCAATTTGATGCGGCGTATGTCCCCGTTGATCGTCCTCGGTGCCGTGATGAGCAGTGCCCACGCGTTGCCGCCGCAGTCGGTGGCGCCGGTGAAGCTGCCGCACGGCGGGCACGGTGTCGACGGTCCGTTCTTTCCTGCCACGCGGGCGGCGCCGGTGCTGCCGTCGACCGGCGCGACGTTGCAGCAGCAGGCGCAGCAGCGTGTCGATGCGCGGCTCGGCGCCAATACGGTGCTGAGCAACGGCGCGGCCGTGACGAAGGCGCAGGCGCAGAGCAGCGGGCTCGGCTTCGTGTCGAAGCACTTCGACGAGATCGATGCGAAGCACACCGGCCGCGTGACGATGAGCGATGTGCGGCAGTTCATCCAGCAGCGGCAGGTGCAGGCGCAGCAGGAACAGCAGGACGAGTGACGTAGCAGGCAGGGCGGCGGCCGGTGCGGGATCGTTCGCACCGGCCGCCGGAAGGTGGCAGGCGTTCAGGTTGCGTGGCGTGCGTGGGGCTTCGCGATGGCCGACGGCAACTCGCCGAACATCGCACGATAGTCCCGCGCGAAACTGCTCAGGTGCCGGCCGCCCCATCTGGTGGCTGCGGAGGTTACGGAATCGCCGAGCCGGAACTCGCGGTATACGTGATTCAGGCACACGACCCGCAGGTACGCGATGGGGTTCAGGTTCAACGTATCCTGGAACGCGTATTGTGCGGTGCGCCGGCCTAAGCGATCCGCTGCCGGTCGCGCCTCGCGCCGAAGCGGGCGCGATAGTCGCGCGGCGAGACGCCGACCTGCTTCGCGAATGCGCGCTGCAACGCGTCGACGCTGCCGAATCCCGACTGCTCGGCGATCCGTTCGAGCGGCCAGTCGGCCCGCTCCAGCAGCGCCTTCGCGCGCTCGACGCGTGCCGCAAGGACGAACTGCGCGGGCGATTGCCCGGTTTCCTTGAGGAAGTTGCGCGCAAACGTGCGTTCGCTCATGTGCATCCGTGCGGCCAGCGCGGCGACGCCGAGATCGCCGGTCGGATCGTCGGCGATCCCGGTGAGCAGCGTCCGCATGCGCGGCGTTGCGTTGGCCTGGATGTCGAGCCCGACGCTGAACTGCGCCTGCCCGCCGGGGCGATGCACGAACAGCACGAGTTCGCGCGCGACCGCGAGCGCGGTCGGCGCGCCGCAGTCCGCCTCGACGAGTGCAAGACACAGGTCGATGCCGGCCGTCACGCCGGCCGACGTATGAAACGGCGGATCGCTCACATAGATCGCGTCCGGTTCGATTCGCGCGTCGGGGCACAGCGCCTGCAGCGTCGCACACTGGTTCCAGTGCGTGGTCGCGCGCTTGCCGTCCAGCCATCCGCCCGCGGCGAGCACGAACGCACCCGTGCAGATGCTCGCGATTCGCCGCGTGTCCGCGATCCGCGTGCGCAGCCACGGCAGTACGCCGGCTTCCGACGCCGCGTGTCGCAGCGCCGCTTCATTGCCGCCGGCGACGACGATCGTGTCGATCTGCCCCGGCAGTGCCGCCAGCGCGGCCGTACCGGCGAGGCGCAGGCCCGCGTGCGTGACGATGTCGTCGCCGTGTTGCGACGCGAGCGTGAGCCGGTACGGCCGCGCATGGTCGGGAAGATGACGGTTCGCGACCGCGAACACTTCCATCGGGCCCGTGATGTCGAGCGACTGGACGCCTTCGAAGCCGACGACAACGATGTCGCGTGCCGAACAGGTTGACTGGGACATGGCAGAAAGTGCGGTGGAGTTGTCCTTGTGACCGCGAGCATGATCCTTGTAATTTTCCGGACGTGCAATCGACGAATACGGATGGACGATGCGGTCAGGGAAGACAGGCGGGGCAGTGCTGCTCGTGTGCGCGATGCTGGGCGCGTGTGCGGCGGGGCTGGCGGCACCGGTGAGGGCGGAGGACACACCGCCGGTCGCACGAGTGCTTGCGGTCGGCGCGCCGAAGGCGGGCCGCGTGCGACCGCTCGTGGCGATCGTCGCGGACAATGCAGGAACGGAGACGACCGATTTCATCGTTCCGTACGCGATTCTGAAGACGTCCGGTGCGGCCGATGTCGTCGCCGTATCGGCCGACGAAGGCGAGGTCGAACTGATGCCCGCGTTGCGCATGCTGGCCGACACCACGTTCGACCGGTTCGACGCGACCGTTCCGGCCGGGGCGGATGTCGTGATCGTTCCCGCGCTGCACGGTGCCGACCGGCCGGCGGTGCTGGCGTGGTTGCGCAAGCAGGCCGTTGGCGGCGCGACGATGGTGGCGATCTGCGATGGCGCGGAAGTCCTCGCGAACGCGGGCCTGCTCCAGCAGCGCACGGCGACGTCGCACTGGTATTCGCGCGACCGCCTGCGTCGCCGCTTTACCGGGACGACGTGGGTCGACGATCGCCGCTATGTGATGGACGGCAACGTCATGACGACGACCGGCGTGTCGGCGTCGATTCCCGCATCGCTGGCATTGGTGAGTGCGCTGGCCGGGCCGGCCGCGGCGCGCGAGACTGCGCGGCGCGTCGGCGCGCAGGCATGGAGCGACGTTCATGACGGCAGCCGGTTCGTGTTGACCGCGCCGGCGGTAGCGGTCGCATTGACGAACCGCCTCGCGTTCTGGCGGCACGAGACGTTCGATCTTCCGGTCGAAGACGGGTTCGACGAGCTTCCGGTTGCATTGACCGCCGACGCGTGGGCGCGGACCTGGCGCAGCGACGTCGTCGCGACGGCGGGCGCGCGCGTGATCGAGTCGAGGCACGGGCTGCGGTTGCTGGCGCAGCCGGCGAATGCCGGGCACGCGCGCGTGGCGATGCCGGCCGGACGGCGTGGCGAATCGGTGCTTCCGGGAGTGCTCGGAGACATCGCGGCACGCTACGGAGACGCGACATCGGGCTGGGTCGCGCTGCAACTGGAGTATCCGAAGTAGCGGCGCGTCGCGCGCGCTTACTTCACCCACTTTGCGAGCCTGGGATCGGGGTAAGGCAGGAGATCCTGCGACTGGGTGGGCTCGGCCGCCCATTTCTTCCCGTTCCAGTGGAAATCGGCCTGCGTTTCCGTCCCGTGGCCGTTCGAGTAGATGACAGCGGTGCAGGCGGCCTGGCCCGGATACGTCGGGTTTTTGGCGCCGATGCAGGACCCGAGAAATACCAACACGTCGCCGAGGCCGAACCGCTCCTGCATCGCGTAGGTCGCATCGAAGTCCGAGAGCCGGTCAGGGACGGGCGTCGCGTCGCACGCGGCGAGGCTCACGGCAAGCAGCAGCGCGGCGGCCCTGCCGGCATGCCGCCGGTTGCTCGGGCTGTCGGAGGAAGGTGCGCCGGTGTCAGCGCGCTTCCGCGCGCGGGAGTTTGACGGGCAGGGCATGCGGGTTTCGGGGGACGGACACGACGGGCATTGTGCCGGAATTCACTGGCGCCCGGGCTTGGCCGGTGGCCACTCGCGCAGTGTTTCGCGCGCGCTTTCCACCGGATCGCGCTCCGCCACGATCGCCGCGTGCCGAGGTCAGGGCGCGATCACCGTCACCTTGAACGGCCCGCCGTTCGCGGCTGCATGCGCGACCGCATCGTTCGCGTCGTCGAGCGCGAACGCCGTCACGTCGAAATGCCCGAGATCGAGCAGCCCGCCGTGAACCAGCCCCGCCATCAGCGTCACCGCTTCCGTTGGATACATCCACTTGCCGCGCAGCGTGATGTCGTTGCGCATGATCCATGGATACGGCAACTCCAGCCCCGCCCCGCCGAGCATGCCGACGCCGCCCATCAGCACCACGCGCCCGTAGGGGCGCACGGCCATCACGGCGGCACGCACCGTTGTCGCCGGCACCGAAGGCGGCATCAGGTCGATCACGCAGTCGATCGGCCCCGGCGCTGCCTGCTGCATGCGGGCGCGATCAGCGGTTTCATCGCCGGTCAGCTCGACCGTGCGCACGCGGCCGCCGAAGCGGCGTTCGAGGTCGGCAAGTACGCGCGCATTGCGGCCGGGTGCGACCACGCACCGCGCGCCCATTGCCAGCGCCACCGCGACGCATGCGCTGCCGAAGTTGCCGGTCGCACCGCTGACGAGCAGGATCTCGCCCGCGCGCAGGTCGGACGCGAGCAGCCCGCCGTACGGCACGAGCAGCGTATTGAGCGCGCACCAGCGCGCGGCGTCGGCCGAGGCGATATCGCCGATGCGTACCGCGTTCTCGGTCGGCACGCGCAGCCGCTCGGCGAACGGGCCATCGTGAAAGTAGCGCTGCAACTGCTTGCCGCCTTCGCCGCGCGCGCTCCAGCCCTGCAGCACGATGTCGGGCATCCGCGCATCGTCGCGCGAGCGCACGGTCGGATCGCAGAACACCCAGTCGCCCGGCTGCAACTGCGTCGCGTCGGGGCCGGTTTGACGGACCCGGCCGATCGCGCCGCAGCCGGGCACCATCGGCAGTTCGAGCGGATAACGACGCGCGCCGTTGAACACTTCGCGCGCGTAGGGCAGAACCGGTGTCGCGACGACATCCACGATGACCTCGCCGGTGCCGAGCACGGGGTCGGGTATCGTCTCGATAGCAAGCGGCAGGCCGAGCGACTTCAGAATCGCAGCTTTCATGAGGGTTCCTGATGGAGGGGGCCCATCGATTCTGGCAGGCTTAGAATCCGCAACAAGGCTCGGCACGAGCCCAGGATCGGCCAATACCACCCTGCATGGAGCGAACCCGATGACCGTCACCACGCGAACGCCGTTCGGCGATTTCCTGCGCTCGCGGCGCAAGAAGCTGCGGCCGGATGCCGTCGGCCTGCACGGCGGCCCACGCCGGCGTACGCCCGGCCTGCGGCGCGAGGAAGTGGCGGAACTGGCCGGCATCGGCGTCGACTGGTACGTGCGGCTCGAGCAGGGGCGCGACGTCAGCCCGTCGGATGCGACGCTCGATGCGCTGGCACGCGCATTGCGGCTGGACAAGGCCGAGGCCGCCCATCTGCGCACGCTCGCACGGCGCGACGAGGCGCGTGCGTTCGTGCCGGAGCGTGTGCCGCCCGCGATCGCGCGGCTCGTTGCCTATCTTCAGCAGCCTGCATACGTGACCGGGCGGCGCTGGGACATCCTCGCGTGGAATGCCGCCGCGGCCGAACTGCTCGGCTTCGACCGGCTGGCGGAAGCCGATCGCAACATCCTTGTCTACATGTTCGTCGAGCCGCACGCGCGTGCGCTCTTCGCCGCGAGCTGGGCCGACGAGGCGCGCCGGATGATCGCGCTGTTTCGCACGAACCACGATCTCTACGCGAGCGAGCCGGCATTCGTCGCGCTGGTGGAACGCCTGCGCGCCGGCAGCGTCGAGTTCGCGCAATGGTGGGACGAGCACGACGTGCGCAGCGGCGTGTCGGGCGAGAAGATGCTCGTCCACGCGCAACGCGGCACGCAGCGCTACGAGTATGCGACGTTCCAGGCGAACGACGATCCCGCGTTGAAGCTGGCGATCTATACGCCGATGGACGGCGATGAAGGGACGTGAGGCCGAGTAGGCCGGCGTCACCGCGCGTTCATGCAGCGAAGCGTCGGCTTCGTGCGTGAACGCGGACGTTGCGGTGTAACGACGGAAGTGTGCCGGCTCAGGCCGTGCGTCGTGCCGACAGGCGATTCCACAGCATGCCGGCCCGGTTGCCGCTTCCGCAGTATGCGAGCACCGGTTTCGGCAGCGTGTCGACCAGCGCGCCGAACGCGTCGATGTCCGCCTCGCCGATGCGGTCGCGCTCGACCGGCAGGTAACGCGCGTCGAGGCCCAGTTCGCGGGCCGCCGCGGCGATCTCGTCGAATGCGGGCTGGTCGGCGCCTTCGCCGTCGGGCCGGTTGCAGATCACCGAGCGGAAGCCGGCGTTGCGGATCGCCTTCAGGTCGGCCGGCGTGATCTGCCGCGAAGCGGAAAACCCGTTCGCGGCCGTCGCACGACACTGCTCGATCGTGCGGCGGAAACAGGCGATCGCGAAATCGACGTCCTGCTCCGTCGTAAAGCGGCCGAAGCTCACGCGCACGGTGCGGCCCGCCGTCTCCGCGTCGAGGCCGATCGCGGTCAGCACGTGCGACGGTGCGCCGCTGGCCGAGTTGCACGCGGAGGTCGACGACACGGCAAGCGCTTCGTCGAGCATGAACGGGAAGAAGCCGGGCGCGTTCACCGTCAGGCTCAGCGTGTGCGGGATGCGGCGTGCCGTGGCCGCGTTCTGCGTGACGTCGCCGAGCGCGGCGAGCGCGTTCGTCAGGCGCGCGCCGAGCGCCGCGATCCGCGCGGCTTCACCGTCGAGCTTTTCCGCGGCCAGTTCGCATGCGACGCCCATGCCGACGATCTGATGCGTCGCGAGCGTGCCCGAGCGCAGGCCGCGCTCGTGCCCGCCGCCGTGGATTTGCGGGGCGATCCGGTTGGCGATGTCGCGGCGCACGAACAGCGCGCCGATACCCTTCGGGCCGTACACCTTGTGCGCGGACATCGACAGCATGTCGATGCCGAGCGCGCGCACGTCGATCGGCGTCTTGCCGAGCGCCTGTGCGGCGTCGACGTGGAGCAGCGCGCCGGCGGCGTGCACGATGCGGGAGATCGCGGCGATATCGGTCAGCGTGCCGAGTTCGTTGTTCACCAGCATCAGCGACACGAGGCCCGTATCGGGGCCGATGGCGGCAGCGACGGCGTCGGCGGTGATTTCGCCGTCGCGCGTCGGCGCGACGAACGTGACCGACATGCCGTGCTTCGACAGGTTCGCCATCGTGTCGAGAATCGCCTTGTGCTCGATGCGGCTCGTGATCAGGTGGCGCTTGTCGGTCGCGTTTTCCGCGTAACCCTTCAGCGCGAGGTTGTTCGATTCGGTGGCGCCGGACGTCCAGACGATCTCGTCGGCATCCGCGCCGATCAACGCGGCGACTTGCGCGCGGGCCTGCTCGACCTTGTCTTTCGCGAGCCGGCCGGCGGCGTGCGAGCTCGATGCGGGGTTGCCGAAGATGCCGTCGAAGCCGAGGCAGGCCGTCATCGCTTCGATCACGCGGGGATCGGCGGGCGTCGTGGCTGCGTAGTCGAGGTAGTGCAGCGTGGTGGGTTCGCTCATGTCCGTCTCTTGCTCAGTTCTTTCAGAATCGGAGAAATGATACGGGGGACAGAAGGGAAAAAGGATCCAAAATGGGTTGGTGTTTGGGCTTATCGTGGAATGTGGTTTTGTTTTTGTGGAGGTTTGGGGAATTTATTTCTTGATCAATGACGCCGCGCGAGATGGCCCCGTCTCAGGGTTGCGGTGGAAACGATGGATAGATGGCACCGTCCCGCGATGTCTGCGAAACGGGGAAGGGGGCGCGGCGTTTCCCCCGGCTCGACCGGGTGGTCACGGCGGATCGAGTAGCGTGGCCCGTCGGTGAGTGTCGCGCACCCATGCACGCAAGGCGCTTTCGTACCGGGCAGGGATCGTGATCGTCAGGGTGGTCAGGCGCGTGTCGTTGCCCGGCAATGCCAGATATCGCTGCCACGCTCTCCGTACCAGCTGCGACATGGCGGAATTGGTGATGCCGAGTTCGGCGGCGAGCTTGCGCTGCGACCGGCCCTTGACGAAGATTTCAAACAACGCCCACCGGTTCACCGGCTTGATCCGCGTATCGTGCAGCCTCAACAACCGAAACTGTTCGGCCGTCATGCGTCGAATCGGTGCCATTCAGATGCGCCCGGAAGTTTGCAGGGTGGATATCAAGGCCGCGCCGCAGGACGTCTTGTGATCGTGGAATGCCGCGGGGCGACCTTCGACATTGAACGCCTCGTCTCCTTCAGCAATCACGCAGGCGCCGTGAAGCGGGCACGAACATGCATCGCCGACACGGGCGACCGCGCGTCCCATCACCTTGCTCGTCGCCGCTCCGGATTCGACCTTGCCGCCGTGAGTGTGCTGGTCGCCTACTCGAATGATTCCTCGCATATAACCCATTCCCAGTGTGATTTGGTGTGGCGGGTGCGTTTGTGCTCAACGCGCCGCGTCGGCTGGCATCACCATGAATAGCCCTGCATTCCGTAGTTGGTGTCGTGACGACGCCCCCACCACGGCAGGTAGGCGTTGTTCCCGCCACGTGCACGGAACCAGTCCTCGTTCGGATCGATTGGCGTGAGATTGGCCGGTGGCATGACCACCACGGCTGCGGGGTGTTTCGGGTCGGTCGTGCCCGCGACGAGCGCGTTGCCGCCGTAGTGATTGACCCGGCCGATTGCCAGCGCAACGTCGGTCAACGCGCTGCCGGTTCCCATGTCGCCGAGCAATGCCGACGTGTTGAACGTCTGATTCTTGTGGTCGTATTCCGGCAGGATTTCGGTGAGTGTCTGCGATAGGCCGACAAGTCGCGCCGATGCGGCGTCGCTACCGGTGCCGGCGTCGTGAACGATGTATCTGATATCCGGAATCGCGATCCCTGCGTTGCGCGCCGCCTGATCGATGGTTGCCTTCCACGCCTGCACCGTTCGTGTCGTGCCGGACTTTTTCGAAAACGCGTCGGCGTTGCCGGTCGCGGCCTTGCCGATCCACGCGAGTGGTTCGCGCTCGGTGTTGAAGGTCGGGCCGGCGAGGAACAGCACGACGAGGTTCTCGTTGATCTGGGCATCGGTGGGCGGGAAATTCGGCGCGTCCCAATTCATAACCCACACGCTCTTGTCGGGGTTCGCCTGCAGATAGTCCAGCGCGTTGTTCAACGACGTGAAGCCGGCGTTTGCACCGCCTTGTGTGATCTGCACGTCAGGGGGTGTGTCGCGGCTCCATACCTTCGGAAAATGTGGGTTGCCGATGAAAAACGTTTTTCGAATCGAGTCTTGCAAGTAACTTTGAGATTCAGCTGCGTCCAGCCGATCGGGAATGGCAAGCTCGACACGAATACCCGCCAGCTCACGCCAGTCTTTTCGATCGTCAGGACTCACTGTGTAGAAATACTTCGGGTTTGTCGCATAGCGTGAACGCAACAGCAGTGGAAATTCGTACATGTATTTGTGATAGAAACCCTTGAAGGTCTCCGTACCTTCATTCCCGTAGGCAATCCCGGCGACTGATTGGAGTGTCGCAAACGACTTCGGGTCTGTACGCATCATGTCATCGTTTTTGTTTGGTGCAACAAGCCCTTGCGTCCACAGTGTTTGCCACTCTGTTGAATAGTCTTTGCGTTGCAACGGATTTAGTCAAATCAGACCGACGACCTGCGCAACGAAAGGCTTGTCAGGTTCTTCCGTATGGGTGGCTGAGCGAGTGGCTAGATCGGGAAGCGTCTCTGCTTGGGCTGGCCGTTCCATGGCCGTAGTGAATAGAAAGATCATGAGCGCCAGCAAGCCGGGCACAGCTACGAATCGTTTCATCCAATCTCCCATTTCCAAGTGTGCCGGGTCCGGTTGTTCGACATGTGCCATTAGCGTGGCCATCAGCGGAATTGTGATTAACCAGACCAGAACGGCGATGGCGACGCGTTGGGATCGAGCAGCGATCAGAGCCTTCATAGCGCCCGTCCAACCGTCGGATAGAGTTGGCCTCCGCGCTCGTCTTGCTATTCGGATGGCTTTGTGGAGTGTCATCCTCGACGGGATTCGGTGTGGCGAGCGCGTTCGTGCTCAACGCGCTGCGCGTCGGCATGCATCACCACGAATAGCCCTGCATCCCGTAGTTGGTGTCGTGACGACGCCCCCACCATGGCAGGTAGGCGTTGTTTCCACCACGCGCACGGAACCAGTCCTCGTTCGGATCGATTGGCGTGAGATTGGCCGGTGGCATGACCACCACGGCTGCGGGGTGTTTCGGGTCGGTCGTGCCCGCGACGAGCGCGTTTCCGCCGTAGTGATTGGTCCGGCCGATCGCCAGTGCAACGTCGGTCAATGCGCTACCGGTTCCCATGTCGCCGAGCAAGGCCGCGGTGTTGAACGCCTGATTCTTGTGGTCGTACTCCGGCAGGATTTCGGTGAGTGTCTGCGATAGGCCGACAAGTCGCGCCGAGGCGGCATCACTATCCGTCAGTTCGTGCCTGTCGATGCCGCGCCAGCCGATACCCTGCACGGTGATCGCCGAAATCACTTGATCGTGCGGACAGCAATACGCCGTGACGCGCCCATACGTCGATCCGTTCAGACCGTGGCGTGCACGGTCGGCCTGTGCGGCAAACGACTTGTCGCTCGTCGGCGATACCCGGTTGTTCGCCATGTCGGCATCGACTGTGTCGGGTGACGGTTCATGGTCGGCGCGATCGCCAATCATCGACAAAAAGGTGCGGAGCGTCTGAGTGCGCGCCGCGTAGGTCTGTCGGCCGCGCTTGCCATCGGCATCCTTTGTCGCACGTTGCGACCAGGTATCCATGAACGTGTCGGATCTGTGCGGGCCTTCACTGTTCGCCAGGCTGTAAGGCGCATTGGCCAGCACATAGGCATCCGCGACGCATCGCCCCTTGCGCCCCCACGGATCTTCCGCTTCCGGTAACGCGTCACCGAAGAACGCACCTGTGAGGCCGACGATATTCCCTTGGCTGTGACACACGACGGTGATCGGCACGTCGGCGCGCATCTTCCGGATCGACTCGATCAGTTTGGCAAGCCGCAACGCGGCAAGCACGCCATAAGCACGCGGCGGCGCGCGATAGAGGGGCCGGTTGGTCGGGTTGATTCCCTGCACGGTTATCCACCCCACAGCTCGGTCGTCGAGGCCACCGTGCCAAAGATCGGGCAGGCTCGAACAGCCGTTGGTGAACGGCCCGCCTCCCCAATAATCTTTCTCATTGAGAAAGATCTTGTCGCCGTATTCCTTCAGCTCTTCCAGTGTCGCGCGGTAGCCCCACCGAAAATGGATGACCGGAGAAAACGAGGGATCGGGCTTGACGTAGTTGTTTGGCAGCAATTTCGGATTCAGAAACCCCTCCGGCGTCACGCTCTCGGTGTACTTCGCAGGCGTCAACTGCCCGGCGTCGACCCCGTGATACTTCATCTGGTCGTCCAGCCGTCCCAGCCGACGATTCAGGCCTTTGCACAGTCCCTCTTCGGACGCCTTGTACCATTCGCCCTCGGAGTTGACGCCGTGGACGAAGATGACGACGCCGGGCAACGGCAGTTGCTTGACGCAGATGAGCCGCTTGTCCTTGTCGAACAGCATCGGCCCTTGGGTTCGGCCGACGACGATAGGCGGTGGGGAAGAGCGCGATGCCGTCGCGTCGGGAGCATCAGTCTTCGTGACCGGCGCATGGACGTGCGCACTCGCTACCGGCCGAGGATCGAGAATCGAATCGGTCATGATCTCAACCATCCTTCTTGATGAACTGCACCGACAGCGTGTCGAACCGATCGCCATGCACCGCCGGCAGCTCACCGGCCGCGTCGGTGGTCAGGTTCGACGGCGCACCGGCCCCCCTCTGCGTTTGCCCGTCGAACCCTGCCACCGCATCGCCGTCGGTCGAGCGAACGAGTTTCGGCACACGGCCGAGCGGGGCGTGGTCGAACGCCGGCATATCGGTGCTCATGCTGGCCGGGCCGCCCCACGCATGGCCTGCCGACTTCACCGTGAACGTGCCGGGGCACCCGAGTTCGATGTCGCCGCCGTTCAGCTTCAGGTACGCCCCGCCCGACGTGACGAACACGACCTGATCGTTCGCCATGCCGGCAAGCTTGCCGCCGGCTGCGGTCAACTGGATGTTTTTCGCGGAATCCACCTGCGTGTCGTCGTCCTGCGACTGGATCGTCACCTTCCCGCGATTCGCGATGGCCGACACGCCGCCGCTGTGCGCGAACATCGCGACGCCATGGCCGGCGTGCAGATTGATGCGTTCGCCGCTCGCGACCTGCACGTGCCGCTGGGCAATCTGGTCGATGTTCTCGCCCGCATACATGACATGCGTCCTGGGCGTGACGTGCAGCGATCCTGCCTGTGCGCCGAACGCCATCAAGGCGGACGTGTCGCCGGCCGAACCGGCTTCCGCAAGGTCGGGCTTCCAGTGGCGGAACGCCTCGACGATCTTCTCCTGCCCGGCGGTATCCGCGGCCCGTCCGCCGTGCTGGCCGGCATAGTCGCCGAGCGAGTTGAACAGCATCATGCACTGGTCGAGCAACTGAATCAGTTCGTCACGATCGAGCTGACCACCGGTCGAACGTGTGCGCGCATAGGTCGAGAACAGGATGCCCTGGGCCGCGCGCAAGGCCGCCGCGGCATCGGTGCGCAACTCCGCGCCTTCGCCCCGATCGGCACCGTGTCCATCCTTGCGGGGCTGCGTCAGATAACCCAGGTTCAACTGGGTATGCGCATGCTCGCTCGCCAGCTGCGCGGATATTTGCGACGGCGTATCGTCCAGGCGAAGCTGGTTGTACCGATCGCCGTTGATTTCCTTTGTCTTGATCCCGGACACGTAGCGGTTGCCCGGCAGCGCGCCGGTATGCGTGAACGTCGCGGGCGGGTTCGCGCCGTTGCTTAGCACTCCGATTATGACCAGACGGTCCGGATCGCCCGACAGGCAGCCCAGCAAGACTTCCATCCCGACGCGGGGCAGAAAGAGCGTGCCGAAGTTTCCGCCCGCGAGACTCGCGCCGACGCGTATCGGTGCGCTGTCGCCGGCCGATCCGTTCGTTCCGGCGCCTTGCGCGTGTTCGTGATCGGCGGGATCGAAGCCATGAATCCGTACGCGCACGCGGCCGGCTGCGTCGCAGAATACTTCCTCACCCTGCGTGCCGACGATCGTGCCGGTCAGCAGGTGAGCTGGTGGAAGGTCGATTCTCGGATCGTAGGACGGCGTGAGCGGCACGCCGCGACGCACGCACGTGAAATGGTTCTCATAGCGTGTGTCCGACTGTTCCGGCGCATCGCCCGGCGTGGTCGGGTCGGCTTGCGTAAGGTTCCGGCTGGCCGCGTACAGCATGGTCACGCGGCTCGTCAGGTCTTTGGGAAGGTTGTTCCGGACATCGTGCCGTACCGACGTCACGACGAACTGCCGCTGCTCGGCCGGCTTCATGTCTAGTTCGGGGTCGCCCGTCAGCGTGAACCAGCAGCCGACCGGCATGTCGCGAACGTGGCCGATACCGTCGTAGCGCTCCGCCGCGAACTGGTGGGCGAGTATCCGGTCGTGCGTGATGCGGTCGTGATCGTTCCAGGAATCGCCGACATGTGGAATGTCGATCGCGACGTCGGTCAGCAGCCGGGCCAGGTCATTGCCGGCGTCGCCCTGATCGATGCTCGTCGCGATCGCGGAGTCGTCCATGCGCGCCTTCTTGTAGTCCCACGACGGCCGGCCGGCTTTGCCGGGGGACAGGCGCTGACGATGCGCAAACAACGTCACCGTATCGCGTTGCGAGGTTCCCGAATCGCGCGGATGCAGGCGTACCGTACCGGCAGGCGATTCCGGCAATCGCAGCGGGTCGTCGCAGAACACGAGCGTGTGGATCGGCCGCTCGTCGGTGGAGCCACGCGCGTTGTCGACCGCCCACGCCTTGGCAAAAACGGTGATGCCTTCGCGTCGCAACAGCCGGCGCACGAAACGGGCGTCCGACTCGTTGACCTGCCGCGTCAGTTCGCGCGCCGGATAACGTTCGGCTCGCAATCCCGACAGGTCGAAATCGAACGCGCGCGCGAGCGCGGGGCTGCGTTGCCGCCATTCGTTCAGCAGCGTGCCGAGGATGTCGATGACGTTTCGCGACCGGAAGACGCGGGAATTGATGCGGCGGTCCATCAACGACAGCGCATCGCAGATGCGCAACTGGTACACGGTCAACTCGCCGTCGGATTGGCCGGCCTGCACGTCGTGCACGATCGCGTTGATCGCCCGCACGTCGCCCCGGTCGGTCGTCAGCCGGACCGACACCGGCAGGCCGAGAAACAGCGTGGGCGCCAGATGAGCGTGGGTGGAGATGCAGGTCAGCTGCCCGTCGATTCCCGACATCAGTCCTTCGCGAATATCGGCGTGATGAAGCGCCAGCAGATGGCCGACCGCGTGTTGCGCCTGCCCGAAGTGCAGGGCGACGGGCCGGGTGTTCCAGTCGACCAGACCGGACGCAAAGTTTCGTAATGCTGTTGCTATCGACATAACGGCAATCTCGTTGCTTTTCTGGCTTGATCTTTTTGAGTCGAATTCTCGGTGCGGTAAAGAAGCGGTGATCGTGATTTCGCTGCGCAGAATATCAAACAATGGGGCTTTTAAAGATTTATTGGTATTTTGAGATGAAAATCAATTCGCTCTGAAACGGTGTTCGACATTTTTATGACTTGGTTGAGTCATTTGTTTTAATTGGAAAAGTCTTATATCGGTTCGTCAGGGGTGGTATTTGTCGCTATCCCTTTCTGGAAGGCTGGGAGATGAAGGTTGCGGGCAGCTATGCCCAACCGGATTGGATGTTTTTAACTGGAAATTAGATTTGTCTTAATTCGAGTATGGATAAGGCGGATTTGAAATATAAAAATCGATGTGTTCAGGATCGTGCTCGTGCATCCGGTATGCGCTATCTGCTTGACAGCAGTTTTGCCGTTTTCGGTTTGATAGTGTGGAAGGCGGGTTCCGTCACAGCTCGCCATGGCGCAACTGCGTAAGCGCGAAGACCGAAAACGCATCTTTTGTCATACGAAATGTGTTGCCCGCACGTTTCGTCCGGCCTCGCCGGATCGGGTGCATGCCGGGCGTGAGCGAACCAGCCCCCGGTCATCCGGATGTCCATGAGGGATTTCCCCCGTGACGCACAATCGCGCGTCACGTCACCCCCACGGCCGTTCCTTGCGCGCCTTCCCACCGTCGCTTCCGCCCACCGCCGCCGATTATTTGCATATCGCGAATGGCGCGTTCGCCGCCCGTTCGATACCCGATCCCTGGCGTTGCACCTATCGTTGTGCCGTCGGCTCGCCGGATTCGATACGTCGAACCGGAGTGGAAGCCGGCGCTTCCCGGCGATTCACATCGCACACAAAAACCATCGGACCTGGCTGATGCGCAGGCGCTCCGTCGCGCGCAGGCGAACCTGTGTCCACGGAGACGGAAATGAAAGCAAACGAGTGGGATACCTCCTATGAGTGGAAGGCGGTCACGCTGCTGGCGCTCGGCTTCGGGCTGGTCGGCCTCGACCGCTGGCTGATCGCGCCGCTGTTCCCTTCGATCATGAAGGACCTCAACCTGAACGCGCAGGACGTCGGCAACTGCATCGGCGTGCTCGGCTTGTCGTGGGGCATCTTCGCGGCGCTGATGGGCGGCATCTCCGACAAGGTCGGCCGCAGGAAGGTGCTGATTCCGGCCATCATCGCGTTCTCGCTGCTGTCGGGCTTCTCGGGGCTCGCGGGCGGGCTGCTCGGGCTGATGGCGATTCGCGGCCTGATGGGTGTCGCGGAGGGCTCGTTCTGCCCGACGAGCTTTGCCGCGACCGCCGACGCGTCGCATCCGCGGCGGCGCGGGCTGAACCTCGGCCTGCAGCAAAGCGGCTTCGCGCTGTTCGGGCTCGCGCTGTCGCCGATCATCGCGACGCAACTGCTCGGTTTCGTGTCGTGGCGCTGGGTGTTTGCGCTCGTGGCCATTCCCGGCCTGATCCTCGGCGCGATCATGTTCTTCGTGATCCGCGAGCCGAAGGTCGCGAAGGAAGTCGCATCGGAGCATGCACCGGCATCGCTCGGCCATGTGCTCAGGAGCCGCAATATCCTCGTGGCGATGGCCGCACTGTGCTGCGCGATGACGGGCGTATTCGTGCTCGGTGCGCTGCTGCCGCTGTACCTGACCGACTACCTGGCGCTCGGCACGCAGAAGATGGGCCTCGTCGTGTCGGCGATCGGCTTCGGCGGCTTTCTCGGGCAGTTCGGGCTGCCGGGCCTGTCCGACCTGGTCGGCCGCCGTCTCGCGAGCATCGTCGGCTTCGCGGGAACGGCCGTGATGCTCTATCTGTTCCGCGGCCTCGGCCCGGAGCCGCTCGCATTGTTCGGGGTGCTGTTCGTCGCGTCGTTCTTCACACTCGGCCTGGTGTCGCTGCTGTCCGGCCCGGTGGCGACGGAGGCCGCGCCCGTCGGGCTCGTGTCGACGTCGATCGGCGTGGTGGTGGGCGTCGGCGAGATCTTCGGCGGCGGCATCGCGCCGGCGCTGGGCGGCTACGTCGCAGCACACTTTGGCGTCCAGAACATTATGTGGCTGCCGATGTGTGCGGTCGTGCTGGGCATCCTGGTCAGCCTGCTGCTGAAGGAAACCGCGCCGGCCGTGCTGCAGCGCCGCGTGGCCGTGCAGCCGGAACTGGCGGCCGGCGAGCGGTCGCGGTAAGGCCCGCGCGAACAAGGCAGGGCATGCGGCGAGCGGCGGGTGCCGCCGCCGGCGATTGACATCGATTGGGTGACACAGTGACGCCTCCCGCATGACACAACCCGATATCCGCACGGGTAGACTGCCGGTTTCGCTGTCGAAAAAGGGCGCGACATGGACCGGTTTCTGAGCATCGAGGCATTCGTCAGGGTGGCGGAGGCGAGCAGCTTCGCCGAAGCGGCGCGGCAGCTCGGCGTGACCAGCTCGGTCGTGACGAACCGCATCCAGCAGCTCGAGAAGTTCGTCAACGCGCCGTTGTTCCATCGCAGCACGCGCCACGTGCGCCTGTCGGAAGTGGGCGAGGCGTTTTATCGCGAGTGCGCGGAGGTCGTGGGGCGCGTCAACGAGCTGACGGACCAGATGCGCGAGCTGCGCGCCACGCCCACCGGGCGGCTGCGCATCCAGATGCTGCCCGGTTTCGCGCTCGATCACTTCGGCGCGCCGCTGATGGAATTCAACCGGCGCTACCCGGGCATCCAGATCGACGTCATCGTCAACGACCGTGTGGTGGACCCCGTCGAAGAAGGGTTCGACATCGCGTTCCAGATCTTTCCGCCGATCTCCGAGTCGCTGATCGAACGGCGCCTGTTCACCGTCAGGCGCCTCTTTTGCGCGTCGCCCGCTTACCTCGACGCGCATGGTGCACCACAACATCCGCGCGACCTGCTGCAGCACACGACCGCGCTGTATTCCGGCTACCCGTCGCGCAACCGCTGGACGATGACGCGCGGCGACGAGGTCGTCGAAATGGAGCTGCCGGGCATGATCCGCTCGAACTCCGTCCACCTGTTGCGCGAATACGCGCTGACCGGCGGTGGCGTCGTGTGCCTGCCCACTCTGGTGGCGAGCGATGCGCTCGTCGCGGGCCGCCTGGTACCGATCCTGACCGACTATCAACTCGCGCCGCTGAACTTTGCCGCCGTTTATCCCGCAACGCAGCGACAGGCGCTGAAGGTGAAGGCGCTGGTCGAATTCCTCGCGGAATATATCGGCGACGAATCCCCGTGGGATCGTCCCCTCGTGGAGCGCGGCTGGGTGCGTTGAGCCGTGCGGATTATTCGCGAAACGCAAATGCCGTAATCGCCGTCCGTTGCCTTGTTGCTGCTGTGCGTTGCCCCTAGAGTTGAATCCAACAAGCAGTTCAACTCAGGAGACAGCAATGACCGACACGGCATTCCACACCGTCTTTGGCTCGCTCGACCATTACCGCAAGGGCGAGATCGAAATCACCAGCGGCAGCGCCCGGCACTACGCGTTCTCGAACGTGTTCGAGGTCGCATCGAAATCGGCGCCGTATGAAAAGGTCGTCGCCGGCAAGAACCTCGAATACGTGATCGAAGTGCTGCGGACCGACGGCCAGTCGCCGTGGTTCGCGTGCCCGCACGACGAGTTCGTGATCCAGATGGACGGCGAAGTCCGGATCGACTTCATCAAGCTCGATTCGCCGCCGAAACCGGGGCGCGGCACCGTGAGCGCCGGCGCCCAGCCGGCCGGCCGCAAGATGGGGTATGTCGTGCTGCGCAAGGGCCATCAGGCGCTGCTGCCGGCCGGTTGTGCATACCGCTTCACCGCGAGCCGGCCGGGCGTCGCGCTGGTGCAGACCGTCCTTGGCGAGCTGTCCGTGGAGAAGTGGGCCGAGATCTGCCTGCACTGATTCGTCCGACCTCATTCGACATTCCCAGGAGACACGTTATGGCCACCCTCGACACCCTCGACCTTTCCACGGGCTTTGCCGCCGATCTGGTGCGATCGACCGAAGCCGATCCCGTCACCGGCTACCGCCGCTTCCAGCTCGGCGAATTCGCGTTCCAGCGCGACGAATACTTCGTGAAGATCAGCTGGCCCGCGAAAGGCCGGTCCCGCACGCATGCGATGCCGGCGGACGCGTTCCTGCGCGCGATGATGCGTGACGTGGCGTGGGGCTTCTTCTACGGCTGGGTGAATTTCGACCACGTGTTCGGCACGCGCAATCACTACGGCAAGGTGGACATGTATGCGGGCACGTTCAACGGCATCCTGAAGGACGCCGGAGTCGACTACACCGAGACCTTCGAAACGCCCACGATCATGGCGACCTTCAAGGCGATGCTGCACGACTGGACGAACGAAGGCTTCGATCCGTTCGCGGCGCCCGAGGAAACGGGCACGGCGTTCGGGCGCAAGCACGGCGAGAACGGCGCGGCGATCGAGCGCACGCGCATCGCGACGCGCCGCATGCCGGGCCTCGAAGGCGACTTGCCGCTGCGCGACGATCTGCCGGTCAACCGCGCGTTCCTCGACGTCGCGCAGGACGAACCGGAGGTGCATGTCGAGCCGGGCTTCGAAGGCGAACTGCACGCGTTCAACCTGTTCAAGTACCTGTCGCGTTCGGACGTCACGTGGAATCCGTCGGTCACGTCGGTCTGCGGGCGCAGCCTGTTCTGCCCGACAACCGAGGAATTCATCCTGCCGGTGTTCCATGGCAACGACCGCGTCGAATGGTTCCTGCAACTGTCCGACGAAATCGTATGGGACATCGGCGACAAGAACACCGGCGCACCGCGCGCACGCGTCACGATGCGCGCCGGCGACATCTGCGCGATGCCCGCCGACATCCGGCATCAAGGCTATTCGACGAAGCGCTCGATGCTGCTCGTCTGGGAGAACGCGACGCCGGACCTGCCGCAACGCTACGAGAGCGGTGAGCTCGCGCCGTATCCGATCGCGTTCTGAGCAACGCAGCCGCTTCCGCTTCAGCCCTGTACCGAGGACGATTCATGCAAACCCAACTCTTCATCGACGGGCGTTTCGTTGACGCCGTCGACCGCGCCACGATCGACGTGCTGAACCCGCACGACGGCTCCGTCATCACGAAGATCGCCGCAGCCGACGCGGCGGATGTCGATCTCGCCGTCGAAGCCGCCACGCGCGCGTTTCCCAAATGGTCGGCCCTGCCGGCCGCCGAACGCGGCCGGTTGCTGCTGCGCCTCGCCGACGCCATCGAGGCCAACGCGGAGGAGCTGGCGCAGCTCGAATCGCTGGACACCGGCCACCCGATCCGCGATTCGCGTGCGCTCGACGTGCCGCGCACGGCGGCTTGCTTCCGCTACTTCGGCGGCATGGCCGACAAGCTGCAAGGCTCGGTGATTCCGGTCGAAACCGGCTTCCTGAACTACGTGCAGCGCGCGCCGATCGGCGTGGTCGGCCAGATCGTGCCGTGGAATTTTCCGCTGATGTTCACGAGCTGGAAGATGGGCCCGGCACTTGCCGCCGGCAATACCGTCGTGCTCAAGCCGTCGGAGATCACGCCGCTGTCGACGTTGCGCATCGTCGAGCTGATGGCCGAGGTCGGGTTCCCCGCCGGTGTCGTCAATATCGTCCCCGGCTACGGGCATACGGCCGGCCAGCGGCTCGCCGAACATCCGGGGGTCGGCAAGATCGCGTTCACGGGGTCGACGGCCACCGGCCGCCGGATCGTCGAAGCGTCGCAGGGCAACCTGAAGCGCGTGCAGCTCGAACTGGGCGGCAAGGGCGCCAACCTCGTCTTCGACGATGCCGACCTCGACGCGGCCATCAACGGCGCCGCATGGGCGATCTTCCACAACCAGGGGCAGGCGTGCATCGCCGGTTCGCGTCTCGTGCTGCACGAACGCATCGCGGATGAATTCCTCGAGCGATTCGTCGCGCTCGCGTCGTCGATCCGCATCGGCAACCCGCTCGACGCCGATACCGAGATGGGGCCGCTGACCTCGAAGCAGCACCTCGATCGCGTGCTGTCGTACGTCGACGTCGCGCGCGAGCAGGGCGGCCGCGTGCTCACCGGCGGCAGCGCGCCGCAGGACCCGGCGCTCGCCGGCGGCTACTACGTGCGCCCGACGGTCATCGAAGCGAGGAGCGCGGCCGATCGCGTCGCGCAGGAGGAAGTGTTCGGCCCGTTCGTCACGGTGCTGCGCTTCGGCAGCGACGACGAAGCGCTGGCCATCGCCAACGCGACGGAATACGGGCTCGGCAGCGGCCTCTGGACGAAGGACCTCTCGCGCGCGCACCGGATGGCATCGCGGATCAACGCAGGCATGTGCTGGATCAACTGCTACAAGCGCGTCAATCCGGGCAGCCCGTTCGGCGGCGTCGGCAAGTCGGGTTATGGCCGCGAGATGGGCTTCGAGGCCATGCACGACTACACGGAAGCGCGATCGGTGTGGGTCAACGTCGACGGCAACGTGCCGCCGCACTTCAAGCGCTGAGGTTTTCCATGGATCGCTTCGTCTATCAGGGCACGCCTTCCCGCGTGGTGTTCGAATGGGGCGCACTCGCGAGGCTGCCGGACGAGCTGTCGACGCTCGGCGCCCGCCGCGCGCTTGTCTTGTCCACGCCCGAGCAGCGGCCGCTCGCCGAGCGCGTGGAGGCGATCCTGGGCGAGCGTGCGGCCGGCATCTGTGCGCAGGCGGTCATGCACGTGCCGGTCGAGGTCGCGCATGCCGCCCGCGAGATGGCCGCCGAGCTGGACGCGGACTGCTGCGTCGCGATCGGCGGCGGCTCGACGATCGGGCTCGGCAAGGCCATTGCGCTCGAGTCGGTGTTGCCGATCCTCGCCGTGCCGACGACGTACGCCGGCTCGGAAATGACGCCGATCTTCGGGCTCACGGAGGGCCGGCTGAAGCGCACCGGGCGCGACGCACGGGTGCTGCCGCGTACGGTGATCTACGACCCGTCGCTGACGGTGTCGCTGCCGCCGGACATTTCCGCGGCATCGGGCATCAATGCGATGGCGCACGCCGTCGAGGCGCTCTATGCGGAAGACGCGAACCCGGTGATCAGCCTGATGGCGGAAGAGTCGATCCGCGCGCTCGGTGACGCGTTGCCCGTGATCGTGCGCGATCCTGAACATCGCGCGATGCGCAGCCGCGCGTTGTACGGCGCGTGGCTCGCCGGAACCTGCCTGGGCGCGGTCGGCATGGCGCTGCACCACAAGCTGTGTCACACGCTCGGCGGCACCTTCAACCTGCCGCACGCGCAGACGCACGCGGCGATGCTGCCGCATACCGCGCACTACAACCATGCCGCCGCGCCCGATGCGCTGCGCCGCGTGGCGCGCGCCCTGGGCGGGAACGACGCAGCCGAAGCCGGCCCGCTGCTGTTCGCGCTGAACGCGCGGCTCGGCATCGCACCGGCGCTCGCCGATCTCGGGATGCCGGAGAGCGGTCTCGACGAAGCGGCCGACCTCGCCTGTCGCAACCCGTATGCGAACCCGCGGCCGATCGAACGCGCAGCGATTCGCGCGCTGCTTCAGGATGCATGGGAAGGACGCGCGCCGCGGTGAGCGGCTCGCGCGTCATTGGAGACAGACATGAGCGATGACCATCATGACGGCGATGCCGGGTTGACCGGGCAGGTCGCCGCCGGCTTCGACGGCACGCGAGGCGCGCGCCTGCGCGTGCGGTGCGTCGTATGGCCTCTTCGCGCGTTCGTCCTCGACCGGAGTTGATCGACATGGCGCGATTTTTTGCGGTGTTTGCGACGGACCAGCCGGGCATGCGCGACGTGCGCGACCGCATGCGGCCGATTCATCGAACCTACCTGCGCTCGGCCGACCAGCACGGCGTGGTCGTGCGGCTCGGCGGGCCGACGCTGGACCCGCACGGCGACGCAATGAACGGCACGCTGCTCGTCGTGGAGGCGGACGACATTCACGCGGTGATGCAGTTCGTCGGCAACGATCCGTACGTGAAGGAAGGGCTGTTTTCGCACGTCGAAGTGCGGCCGTGGGACTGGAGCCTCGGCAATCCCGAGCAGCGGGTGTGAGACATGGAAGCCCGACAACTCTGCCGTTTTTCCGATGTGCCCGACGGCGGCGCGCGGGTCGTCGACGAGGCCTGCATCGGACGCCCCGTGATCGTCGTGAGACGCGGCGGGCAGGTGTGGGCGTACGTGAATCGCTGCCCGCACTTCTCGGTGCCGCTCGATTTCGTTCCGGGTAGCGTTTCCTGCTACCGGTCGCAGGTGTTGATGTGCGCCCATCACAGCGCGCTGTTCCGGTTCGACGATGGTGTGTGTATCGACGGGCCTTGCTCGGGTTCGGCGCTGGAGGCCGTGACAGTCGAGGTGGATTCCACCGCGTGGATCATCCATCGGGGCGCCTGATTCACGCGTTTCGATGCGCACGGGCGGGGCCGATTGATGTGGTGGTCATCGAGTTGATCAATCAGTAAAGCTAACCATGGTTCAGGCGCTATTCGATTCCGCCTGAATGAACGCAATTTCCTTTGAAGCACCGAGCGAGAGCACCCGCCCCGTAGCGGGTGGCGGCCTCGCATTTTCATAAAAAAGACGGAGACGACATGAAACTCAGGTTTGGAGCAGTGATGATGCTTGCCGTGGCGCACGGCGCATCGGCGCAGAGCAGCGTGACGATGTTCGGTCTGATCGACGCGGGCATTTCTTATGTCAGCAACGAGGGCGGCGGCAAGAACGTCAAGTTCGACGACGGCATATTCGCGCCCAATCTCTTCGGCTTTCGCGGAACCGAAGACCTCGGAGGCGGGTATCGCGCGACGTTCGCGCTCGTGAACCAGTTCTCGATGGCGAACGGCAGCATCGTCGGGACGGGGATTTTCGGACGCAACGCGTATGTGGGCCTCGAAAGCAACCGGTTCGGCAGCATCACGCTGGGCAACCAGTACGACTTCATGGTGGATTCGCTCTTTTCGAAGGGCAATGCGATCGCGCGGGACATCTCGGGGCTGTACGGCTTTCGCAACGGCCCGTTCCAGCGTCTCGCGCTGCCGGGCAATCCGACCGGCGCGTTCGATTGGGATCGCACGGCTGGCAGCAAGCCGATCGCGAATTCCGTCAAGTACAGTTCGCCGACGGTCGCGGGTTTTTCCGGCGGCGTGATGTACGCGTTCGGCGGGGTGGCCGGCTCGGTCGGCGCGGACAATGCGGTGAGCGCCGGGGTGAGCTACGAGATGGGGGCGTTCGGGGTCGGTGCGGCCTACACGAACGAGAAGTACGGTCCCGCGCCTGGCGTGCCGTCCACCAGCGTGCGCAACTGGGGTGTCGGGATGCATTACGACTTCGGCGCCGTGACCGCGAGTGCGCTGGTGACGACCGTGCGCAACGCGTTCAACGATGCCGGCGTGTGGATGGCGGAGACCGGCGGGCTGTGGCACATCAGGCCCGATGTCGTGCTGGGCGCGAAGTACATGTACATGAAGGGCAACGAAGCGGTGAACGACAACCACGCGCATCAGGTCAGTGTGGCGCTTCAGTATCTGTTTTCGAAGCGGACGATGGTTTATGTATCGGCCGACTACCAACGCGCGAACAGCGGCGCCAATGCACAGGTCAATGGCGTGCTCGATCCGAACGGGGCTTCAGGTTCGGCGAACCAGACGGTGGCGCGGGTGGGACTGCATACGGTGTTCTGATGGGGCGGCGGGCAGATCCGGTGCCAAGGTCGGCCCGCCAATGGACTACCCCGCCGCTGCGGCCGCCTCTTTGGTCTTGTCCTGTTCCGCCGCCAGCGCGGCATCTGCCGCCTGCGCGCGCTGGATGGCCGGGCGTGTTAGCACGCGGTCGATGTAGGCGCGAATGTGCGGCGTCTCGGGCACCAGCTTGAACATCGTGGTCCAGTTCAGCGCCGAGCCCCACAGCACGTCGACGGCGGTAAAGCGCTCGCCCAGCAGGTAAGGCCCCTTCGCCAGTTGCGCATCGATTGTGTCGACGACGGTATCGAAGTCGCCGTAGGGCGACGTCGAGTAGGCCGCGGGCGGGCGATTCATCGATCGGTCGACGACGGCCGGCTCGAAACACGAACCATAGAACGTCATCCAGCGCAGATAGGGGCCGCGCAGCGAATCGCCCGGCGCCGGCGACAGGCCGGCTTCCGGATACAGTTCGGCCGCGTACATGTAGACGGCCGCCTGCTCGGTGACGATCACGTCGCCGTGACGCAGCGCGGGAACCTTGCCCAGCGGATTGATGCGCAGGTATTCGGCGTCGCGGTGTTTTCCGGTGGAGAGATCGAACGCGTGTAATTCATAGGCGGCGCCCAGTTCCTCGAGCAGCATCCGCACGCCGGCCGAGCGGCTGCGCGGAGAATGGAACAGGATCAGGTGACGGTCTTGCGGCATGGCGGGCTCCGGTGGTGCGTTCGTCGGCAGGGATTCGAATGTAGGACGGTTGCGCGCCCTCGTCTTGGAAAAACCCGCTGTGGCGGTGCATCATTGCGCCTTCACCTCACCGGTTCCCCAACCATGGCCGACCTGCGTAACGTGACCGACACGCCCAAGGGCGTGGTCGGCCCGAAGGCGATCAATCAGCGCTTCCGTCTCAATCGCTATTACCCGCGAGCCGAACTGGCCGGCGTGCTGGATCACCACTGGATCGTCGAATGGGATCTGCGCGGCCAGCCGCCTTACGTGCAGCGCACACTGCCATATCCGTGCGTGAATGTGGTGTTCGACCGGCGGCAGACGGGGATCTTCGGTGTGGTGTCGGGGGCGTTCGAGACGACGCTCGCGGGGGCCGGCAGGGTGATCGGCATGCGGTTCCGGCCGGGCGCGTTCCGGGCGTTTTTCGGCAAGCCGGTGCATTTGACGACCGACAAGGTGCTGCCGGTGTCGACGCTGTTCGACTGCGGCGATGCGGAAGCCGAAGCCGCCGTGCTCGGCGCCGGGGACGATGCCGGAATGGTGGCGGCGGCCGAGGCGCTGCTGTTGCGGGTGCTGCCGCCGCCCGATCCGCAGGTCGAGCGTATTCATGCCATCTTGCAGATGCTGCAGCAGGACATCGGGCTCACGCAGGTGCGCGACCTGGCCGGGCGTGCGGGGTTGAGCGAACGCACGTTGCAGCAGCTCTTTTCCAGCCATGTCGGGGTGACGCCCAAATGGGTGATCCGTCGTTATCGCCTGCACGAAGCCGCGGACAAGCTCGCGGGCGGCGAGGCGGTCGATCTCGCGGAGCTGGCCCAGGCGTTGGGGTATTTCGATCAGGCGCACTTCACGCGCGACTTCCGGAAGCTGGTGGGGAAGGCGCCGGCGGAGTATCGGCGCGAGGACGGGCGGGGATGAGTGTGCGGATTCCTGACGGCGCGCTGCGCGTTTTCCGCCAGTTGTTGTCGCCCGGGCAACACGGTAGTGTGTCCGTTGACCTGCCGCCGTACCGACGACGAACCTATGATGGGCGCGCCGCCCGTCCGTGAATGTCGAACGGCGGGTGCGTTGCCGATCATTCCACCCTATAGTGCACGTCGTTGATCGATCTGCAAGAAACTCGGGAGTTCGTCGTGTTTTACCGGAAATCCACATTGGGTCGCTCGAACTTCGCGTGCGTCGTCGCCCTGACGATGATGCTGGCGCCGGTCGCGGCGCATGCAGCGGCGGAGGCTGCGGACGGCACGGCGCGCATCGCGTCGGCGGTCAGTCACGACACGTCGCCGGCACGACCGATAGCCGGCGACGACCCGGTTGCAATCCGGGATGCGCTGAAGAAGCTGCACATCAATAGCCACTCACCTTCGTTGCCCGACCGGGTTCGCGGCCTGGTCTCCAGCGCGGTCGACCGGCATGGCCCGAATCCGGACCTGGCGTCCGTCGATCTGGATCGTGACGTGACGTTCGTGGTGCCGGTGCGGTATGGGCTGAGGTACTCGTCACGCCGGCACCTGTTGACGCTGGACGTCGACTTGTTCGACGCAGAGCGCAACGACCGCGCGGGCATCCTGCTCGGAAAAGTCACGACGGGGCCGCGAGGGCGCGGGCTCGTGATTGCACCCGAAGCGAAGGCGAAAGGGTACATCCAGCACGTCGACATCATCGAACTCGATTCTGGCCAAGGCAAAAAGACCGCGATTCGTAGCCGCATGCGGCTATCGCCCGCCGAGCACGCACGAGCGGGTGGCGAATTCGCACTCGTTTTCTCCGGGCGGCTGGTTCGGCCTTACCTGACGGAACAAACCGAGCATACCGATCCGAGTATCGACGAGCCGACCGACATCACGACGAGGATCTCCACGTTGCACATGGATATCCGTGACATCTCGCTGGTGAGTCAGTCGAGCGGCATCGTCGTGTCGAAGAAGCTGCATTTGTCGAAGTAGCGGGTTTCTCGAGCGGAGCTTCGACCGGCCACGAGGCTCCGCATGTGACGGCGGACGATGCTGCGGGGCGCGGACAGTTGCGTCGCCGCCGATCTGCCGCCCGTGCATCCATGAGGCTGCCTCGGCCCTCATGTAAGATGCGCACAGCTTCACCCGGTCTTGAGAGGGGCCGGTTCTCGCGCCACAACGGCAATCAGCCGCACAACAACAAGGAAGCCACGAGATATGCCGGGGATTCCCACGGAAACCTTTACTGTCTGGCACACGATCCTGTCCGTGGCTCGACACGCACCGTCGCCGCACAATGTTCAGCCATGGCGGGTGCAACTGATCTCGGACGATTGCGCCGAGCTGTTCGTCGACGGCGCGCGCACGCTGCCGAAAGAAGACACGACCGGCGCGTTCCTGCTGTCCGCGATGGGCATGTTCATCGACGCGATCGATCTGCTCGCGGCACCGCATGGCTTGCGCGTCGAATGGCAACTGCATCGCCCGGTGCAGGAATTCGCGGCCATCCTGTCCCGGCCGACGCCGCCGGGGCTGATTCCGTTCGCTGCGTTGCGGCTCGTCGCCAACACCCACGCGGATGCGTCGCGCGACGATCCGTCTGCGCTGATGCTGGCGCGCCGCACGTCGCGCATTTCGATGGACCCGACACCGGTGCCGGATGCCGCCGTCACGCAACTGGCGGCGCTGGCCGACGAATGGGGGCATCGATATACGCACCTGTCGGGTGCGGAACGGATCGAGCCGATCATCGCGGCGAACATCGACGCCGTGTTCCATGACATGAACGTCGCGGACTACCACGATGAAATCACGGCCTGGTTTCGGTTCACGGAACGCTCGACTGCCCGGCATCGCGACGGTCTCGACTGGCGCTGCATGAACCTGTCGCGCGCCGAGTTCTGGATGTCCGCGCGTCTGTCGAAGATTCTGACGTTCAAGCCGACGCGCTTCTATTTCAAGCGCCGGTACCGGTCGCAGCTCGGCCATGTGCCGGCGATCGGCGTGTTGAGCGGCGACTTCTTCAATCCGGAGAAGGCGATCGAGTCGGGCCGCTTCCTGCTGCGCTTCTGGCTGGCGCTGACGAGCCTCGGCCTGTACCTGCATCCGTACGGCAACCTGGTCACGAACCCCGACGCCGCCGCGTGGTTCAGCGCGCATACCGGAGTCGACCGCGCATGGCTCGTGTTCAAGGTCGGCTACTCGCGTACGCCGCCGCAAAGCCAACGCAGGGCGCTCGCCGACATCCTCGTCGATGCGCCGGTTCCGTCTCACTCGCCGAGATCCGCATGAACACGCTCATTCGCCTCTTTCTCGAAGCCGTTCTCTGGACGCTCTGGTTCCTTCGCCGCGTGATCAGCGTCGACGGACGTCTCTACGTATTCCTCAACGCGCCGATTTTTCAGCCCTATCTGGCTTATGTCGGCCGTATGCGCGCCCGCGTCGCGTTCCTCAAGGCGAGCACGTCGTGCCCGGCCTACATCGAGTTCCTGAAGGCCGAAGGCTACAAGGCCGGCGGCAAATGGCGGCTGTCGGACCTGCCCGCCATGACCAAGGAGAATTACATCAAGCGCTATTCGATCGAGCAGCGCTGCTACGGTGGCGCCATTCCGAAGTCGGGTGTCGTCATCGACGAATCGTCGGGGTCGACGGGGCAGCCGAACAACTGGGTGCGCAGCGCGGCCGAACGCAGCGACGTCAAGCGCATCCTGCAACTGAACTATCAGCTGGTGTTCCGCGACTCCGGCAAGATGCTGCTGAACTGCTTTGCGCTCGGGCCGTGGGCGACCGGCATGAACGTGTCGATGTCGCTCGTCGACGTCGGCATCATGAAGTCGATCGGCCCCGACAAGGCCAAGCTGATCAACACGCTGAAGCTGTTCGGGCCGAAATACCAGTACCTGATATTCGGCTACCCGCCGTTCATCCGCTCGGTGGTCGACGAATGCGATCTCGACCTGAGCGCGTACCACATCGATTTCATCGTCGGCGGGGAGGGGTTGTCGGAAGCGTTGCGCGACCATCTGCTGCGCAAGGCGAGCACGGTGATCTCGTCGTATGGCGCGTCGGACCTCGAGATCAACATCGGCGTCGAGACGCCGACGACGATCGGCTTGCGGCGTGCGTTGCTCACGCGGCCCGAGCTGTGCCGCGAGCTGTTCGGCCGCGATACGCCGCCGATGATCTTCCAGTACAACGCGCTCGATTACGTGATCGAAACGAATGACGATGGCGAACTGCTGGTGACTATCGGAAGGCAGTCGGGCGCCGCGCCGAAGATCCGGTACAACATTCGCGATTCGGGTGGGACGTATCGATTCCGCGAGCTGAACAGGCGTCTGTCGGCACATGGCATGCGCCTGCAGGATTTTGCCGCGCGGACCAGCCATTTCCCGTTCCTGTTCGTGTACGGCCGCAACGATTCGAGCGTGCCGTTCTATGGCGCGAAAGTGTTCCCGTCCGACATCGAGCAGGTTCTGTCCGCTTCGCCGGTGCTGCATGACGCGATCAGCACGTTCCAGCTCGCGACGACCGAGGATGCGCAGTTGACGAGTTTCCTGCACCTCCATCTCGAACGGGCGTTGGGCAGTGCGCCGATGCCGCTCGACGATGCGGCGCTGCATGGCGAGATGGTCGAGGGCATGAAGCGAGTGAACCAGGATTTTCGTGAGGTGTCGAGGTTGTTCGATCCGAAACAGGTGGTCGTGCATGTGCATGAGCACGATACGGGGCCGTTCAAGGGGCGGGATATTCGGATCAAGAACAGGTATATCGCGTGAGGGCGTAGGTTTCGGGGTGTTTGGGGCGCGTGTGGTTGGAGGGCGGTGAGGAGGACTGACACAGCTCTTCCTTTCGCCTCGCTTACAAGAGCTGGATCGGTGAGGTAATGCGGCTAAAGTGCCGCTCTCCCGACACTTCTTGCGCTACGCGTGCTTTTCGATATAATGAAATCTCGTTCGGAATGTCGAACGAGAGAAACCAAGCATCCAGAGTCGGGTTATCCGACGCCAACCTGCCCTCCCGGGCAAGGTGGACGCCCTTGAGGCGATGCGGCCGATTTACGGCAACGAAACGGGAGCAGCATGGCTGGCACCGGTTCGATAACCACTCAACCGGAGCAATAATGCACCAGGATACCGCTGCTTCCCGCCAGACTGTCTGTGAAGACTGGTCGCACCTCCTTCCCGGTTTCACGCTCACGCATACGGTTCACCTCGTTTCGGGATTGAATCCGGGCATCGTGTCGACAGCGGCTGCCGTACTCGAAGGTGAAACCGCCACGGTCGACCGGTGGGCCATCGCCCGTTGTGGCGACGTTCTCGAGCAGAAGATCGTTCTCGGGGAAATGACGGAAGGGCAAGCGGTTCGGCTGCGCGATCGACTTGCCGCGCTCGATGGCGTGCTGCGCACGAGGATGGAGCATCATTTCGTCCGGGCCGGTTCGGCCGCCTCCGGGAATTGACCGGAGGGGTGCCGTCAGGCGATGCCTGATTGTTGTCGCCGTTCGGCTGATGTTGGTGCCAAATGAAAGCGCTCTGCGTCGCGTGTACATTGGACGTCACCGGTATTTTTGCCCGCGGCCTGTCTTTGATCGTCGCGCGGCCAGTGCCAATTCATTGAACATTTCCGAGAGACTTGCGCGGAGCGAAGTTGCGCCGCCTGTTGTTCGTTGCGCGCTTCCCATTCCGCAAGCATGCGACCGACTCAAAGGCCCGCCGACCCTGCACGGTAAAATATCGACGGATTTGCTGCCGGCTCCCTGGCTGGTTGTGGGCGATATTCTCAATCATGAGAGATTGAAGATGACCGATGATGATTTTGTGCGGTCGCGAACGGCGTTGAGATCGTTCATGTCGGAAATGAATCATTGGGAAAAGGATTTTTATAAGCAGAAGCGCAGTGCCTTGGAGCGCGGGCTCGACGTATCGGAAGTCGATGATTGTGCTCGGAAGGCGCTTTTGGGTATTTTCGAGAGATGGACATTGCAGGATAAGGCAAGCCAAGGTCGTCTGATTGATTTGGGTTGCTCTGATCCACCGACTTACGATCCTGAAACTGACGTTGAAGATGGCGTGGAAGCCACCGGCGGAGAGGTGGTTTTCATCATTCGTCAAACCGTCGGGATGTTGGCAATATTCCGAATCACCATGAAGAACGACGCGGGCGAATGGAGGGTGAGAAAAAAGGAATTTGTCAATCTTAAGGACAAGTGGCAACGATCAGTGCTGTAGCGAGCGCTACCCGACCTGCTGTTCCGGTTCGGTGTCGGTCAAACCGGCGCGCCTCCCGAGGTGCGGGAGAATCGGATGAGAAACTGCTTGCAAGGGCCGTTGGTGCTTCAATCGCGTATGGTGCTGCCCGATCGTGAAATCGACCGTCGTGTTGAGGAGGTAATGTGCCAGTTCTGTATGGTGTAAAGCCCGCGGCGCCGTTTTTCGCTGAGCTGGAATCCCGGATTGGTTTCGGTATTCCGGCCGAGTATGCGGATTTTCTGGCGAAGTGGAACGGCTTGTTCGTCAGCGGCGCCGATTATCTCGATCTCGATTTCTCAGGCGTCGATAATGGAGTGATCTCTTTTTCGTCGTTGTTCGGGCTCGCTGCCAGTAATGAAAATTTTGATCTGATTGAGCAGAATGAGCGCGTCATGGATGAGGTCGGGTTCCTGAGTGAATTCGTTGTGATCGGCGATGATCCGGGTGGAAATTACTATGCGCTTGCGAAGTTCGGCGACGCTCGAAAAGTTCTTTATTGGGATAGAACCAATCTGCATGCCGACGACACCGCCAAGCCGGATATCGCAGAGGTGGCCGAATGTGGCAACCTGTACTGTGTAGCAGATGGGTTCCCGGCATTCCTGGATACTGTTGTCGCCGGAACGAAGCACATGCAGTTCATCCCCGTCGATGACTGGCCCGGCTAAAAGGCGAACATATCGGCTTCCCGGAACGTAGTCGATTTTCGTCGAGTTCAACGACGTGGGAATTCTCCTCCGGCGTATGCATTACCGGATGGCGGGGCGCGCAAACCAATTATTGAGTGTCCTGCTTTGCGCGTTGCTTGCGCTCTGTCGAAACGAGGTTGTAGTTGAGCGCGTGCTGAGTTGCATTAGATTTAGTTGCACGTCGCCATCAGTTCTGGTTTGACGCAGATTTCATTGGAAAATCAATGACTTCCTCGGCTTGCTCGGCCACACCCAAGCCGGTCAGAGTTTGCGTGCACGTCTTGAATATCGGTACCCTCGTTTTTCCAATAGTTTCGGTTACGGCCGGCCTCGCACAGAGCCTCGGTGTGTGCGGCTCCGTCCGAAGACTGGCGAGATGTGGTCTGGGCGCGGTCGCGCTCCGCTCTGGATTCGCGACGCAAAGAGTCGCGACCGTTTCCTCATCGCAAAGTAAGGTGTTAAGTTCGACAAGACCGCGCGCATCAAAATTTGTGCGTGTGGCTTGGAGAACTCGTCTATGCGTCAGGCCTTGCGTTCAAACTCCCAGAGCGCAGGTTGGGAGCGGTATGCACCTGACCGGTCCGGAGCGAACACTTCTGGCATGCGCTCGCCCTGTCGCACCATCACGCCAGGCACATGGTGGCCCTGTGCTTTCCAGATACCGGTCTCCGGGCATACCTGACCGGTACGCACTGTCTTCGGTCCGTTGTTCTGAAGTGCTGGCGGATTCCCCTTCGCGGGGTCGAAGTTGCGCGCAAAGTCGGCTAGGTCCTTCGGATACAGCAGATGGTCCCGGAAGGAACTGTCGTCCAGCTCCAGCAGATACGCAACCGCTGCGGCTTCGATTGCCCAATAGCCAACGTACGTCCCCTTGTCGCCCTTCCGTGCTTCGAGGTGGCCGTCATGCCACACCGCCGCGGCCATGCCCGGATACCAGGCTTCGAGATATTGCGTGATGTCGTCGACACATTCCTGTTTCGCTTCGCGGTAAAGGCTGAAGACGAGCGGCCGATACGGAACATCGTGAAACCAGCTGTCGACGTCAACACGCCCTTCGAGTTCATACGCGAGCAGGTCTTCGTATAGTGTGTCCTTCCCGCGGTAGGCCGGGTCGAACATTGCGACGATGCGCGGCAGCAAGTCACGCCGATGCAGCAGGTAGCAAAAGCCAATCAGCTGCATCGCGGTCTCATAATCGCCGATTTCACTGAACGCGAGCGGCGGCTGCCGATCATCTGCCTGATGCACGCGCTCGGCTATCGTGAGTTGTTCGAATGCGGAGACCACCGAATCGAATTCGTCTCTTAGCAGGCTGATGTCCGCGCCGCCCGTGTACATGAGCAGAAAGCGACGATAGCTGTCGGAGGCAACAATGCCTCTGGTCAGCGCCTTCCTCTCATTTTCAGTATCGCCGATAGGGGTCAGCCTGTCTTCCCAACTCGCGATGTTTTCAGAAAAGGAGGCCAGCAGCCACTTGAAGTAGTCCTCGCCTAGAAAACGCTGTCGTCGCTTCGAATCAAAATCGCTCATTTCGAATATCTCGTGTCAGGTACGCGATTTTAGCCGCTCGGCTTTGCGCTTGACCGCTTCAGCCACCTCGCCGTCCTTGTAGTGGTGAGTGAATGGTAGGTCGTGGTCGGCGTGTCCATGTTCATCACCCGTCGCAAGCGCTTCGACGTGCTGCGCGGCCGAGGGGAGGTAGAACGGCACATACAACAAATGTCGCGAGTAGCCTACATTCAGAATAGACAGCTCGATATCTCGCGACACGGCCTCCGGCAGATTCTTCAGAATCCAGGCGTTGCTCATCTGGACGATGCTGGCTTTCGGGTCCTTCGGAGCCACTGGCTCAGTTGTCGGAACCGCTTCGCCTGGCGCAGCAGCACCCTCGTTTTGCGGCTTTCGTTGGACCTTGACGTCGCTACTGGCGGCAGGCTTTCCTCCCCCGGTGCTCGGAGGTTTTCCACCTCCTCCGCCAGACGTGGGTTTGCCGGACCCTGGCTTACCTGAGCCACCACCAGTGGGAACAGTGGGACCCTCGTCATCGGGCGGCTCGAGAAGGTCGTCTGCGGCGGGCCGCACCTCATCCTTAATTGTCCCGAGTTTGCTCCAGATACTATGCTTTGCATTCGGGTCCTTCAGCTTGCGCTTCGTCGTCGATGCCTTCATTTCGACGATGGCGTAGTCCTTCATCTGGTTGCTGAATGGTGCCGCACGCCATACGCCGTCGATGCCGTGACCGCGTGCCTTGAGTTCGAACAGCTTGTTGAGCTTGCCTTTGTCATTGAGCTTGCCCATGACCCGCAGGCCAGGTGCACCGACTGCTGCGTCGATAGCGCGATGCCGGCCGGGCTTGCTGCCAGGAGAATGGGTTTCTTAAATGCGTTGGCTGAGCCAGTACCGCCACCTGCCGTGCGACCACCGCCGCCCGGTCCTTGCCCTTGGACATTGTCGGTCGCGGCGTCCGCCAAATCCTTGAGCGCATCTCGGCCCGCTTTCAGGCTTTCGGCATGGTGCTGGGTGCTGACATCGGAAAGCGACTCGACCAGGTTGTGCGCGCCGGCGAGTTGCTGCTGAGCCTGCTGGACCTCGAGCTGTTGGGTCGCGGCGCCCGAGCCGGGATGCGTCGTAAGGAATAGCCCGCGGTTGGCGCGAATGGCGCCGTAGGCGTCAGTACGCAGGTCGAAACCGCTTCCCAGGTAGCTACCACGAACGTTACCGTCCTGGGCAATCAGGTATCCCAGGTGGAGCATGGAGCTAGCTTGCGACGAGAAGAGTTGCAATCGGTTCTGGCCCGTCGCGTCGTCCATCACAAGTTGGTTGTAGCCCCCACCGCCGTACTCCTTCGAGCTGAAGCCCGAAAGGATGCCATTCGAGTGCCAGCGGGGCTGCGTCGCCCCGTTGTAGACGCGACCTGTCGCAATGGGGCGGTCGCAATCCCCACCGACCCAATCGATGGTGACTTCTTCTCCGACACGCGGCACATGCACGCTGCCGTAACCGCCGCCCGTGTCGGAATAGGCGGCCCGGACCCAGCATGTTGCTCCAAGACCCTCGCGTCGGTCCCAATGCATGCGCACCAGGATGCGGTTCAGTGAATCGGTGTAGACCTCCTCATTCCCAGGGCCAACGACGGTCGCTGTCTGCAGGTGCATGACGGGCTTCCGGTGCTCGAGCGGGCTGCGAAACGGCACCTTCTGACGCTGCGCTTCGACCTCGACGAGGAAGAAGCCCTCGCTGCCCATGGCGTCCTTGACAGTGAATGCCGCCGCTGACTCATCGTGAGCATCGCGAACCTCGGCAAGACGGGCGTCCAGACTATGCGGGTAGGGGCGACTTTCGCCCACCGGCAGATTGTTGCGGATGTACCAGTTCGTTTCGACGACGACGAACTTGCGGTCCTCGGCGCTATCCCGGTCGTGCTCTGGATGGTCCAACAAGCTGAACCAGTGCCCCACATCAATGCTCGGTGCGCTGCCTACCGCGTAGAATCGTTTCGCGCGCGACTCCCATTCCTCCAGCTTCAGCTTCGTAAGCTGGTCGCCGCGGTCATCCTCCAGGTACGTGTACGGTCCGGTGTACTCGTAGACCTCGGCCTGCTGCGGCAGGTCGCCCTGGTTTGCGACGGTAGGGAATGACTTTTCCTTGCGCGCTTCGGGATTCTTATAGTCGAACGTACTTGTCGAATACGATGTGCTCTGAAGAGTTCGCGTGCCCGACCAGTGCACGAGCGCGTCGGGCTGACGCGTGACGCCAGCTCGATAGAACCGGAGTTGCTCAGGCTCAAGCGGTTTGAGCGAATACAGGTCGTCTGTGACGACGAGGGTATGAGATTTGCCGTCGTCGGCGTGCTCGAAGTAATAGAACCAGCCCTCCGACTCCATCAGCCGGTGCACGAAGTTCCAGTCGTCTTCGTACTGCACGCAGAACGAGCGCGCCGGCGAAGGCTTCTGCACATCGATGCGAAAGGCCCCAAGCGCCTGCGGATGACCTTGAAAAACTGTTTCGAGAATGGTCTCGACCGTCTGGTCTTGGAATATCCGTGCGTCCTTGCGGAACTTCAGGAAATGAAGCCACGACGAGAAAATCAGCTGCAGGCTGACCAGTCGCCCGTCGGAACCCAGCCGGCGGGCCGTGTGAACGTACCCATGTCGTGGACGGTAGGTCTTGTCAGACTGCTGAGTCCAAAGGGTGACCGGCTGCGCGATGAGTGATTTCAGCTCGAGCGAGTCCTGCAGCGAAACCACATCGACGGCTATCTCAAAATTACCGCCGAGGCTAGCGGTGCCCACCACGATATGCGGCAGCAGCACATTCGGTCCTGCGGGCGTGTCCAGTTTCACGATTCGGTCAGACTGGAATACCCCGGCATTCATTAACGCGATAAGGTCCTGCGCTCCCATTTGGCTTTCCTTGTGTCGGCTCCCCTCAGAGCCGAGCAAAATCATATAGGGAAGACCCTATGCAGGCAATATGACAAGCGCAACCTTGCACCCACCAGTGCACCGAGATTGATGCAATCCAGGGATTTATGCTCTATTTTGAAATAATTGGGCTCAGAGAGGGGGTATGGGTACTGTTAATGAACATGTCTGGCGTACCCGGCGTCGTCAAAGTATGCGCCGCGGCCTTCTGCAATCTAATAGCCTAATCTCGCGGCCCGAGCAGAGCGCGGTTAAAAAATCTACGATAGCGTGGGACCACAATGGACTTTGATTTTCACTATGACGTCGTGTACGTCGCAACTTGGTGGCTTGTCGTCAATCCACGGAGCGCGGCCCACGCCTGTCAGTACGTCGATAATGCGAGCTGAATCGGAGTCAGGCGTTTGGAACGAGTGATTGCCGAAAATTTCACAATATAGTAAAAGAGTTCAGGCTCATGGTCGCACAAGATATCCTGCCAAAATCAACTTGCGCCTGGAGTGATGTGCGAGGTGAAGGGAGAATTGGTTGCAAAGAACAATTATCATTTCATTTTTATTCAAGGTTGATTGATTTTCACCAATATGAAGTATCAAGCGTGTACAGAGACTGTTCGCTTGGCGTAAGAATTGACGTTGCGGGGAAGATTGATGGTCAAATACAGAGTTAGCGCACGCGTGAAGTTCCATGCAGTCGGTCAGGGATTATTTTGTACAGGAATGCTGGGCAATTTTGGTCGGCACGAACGACAAAATTGTTTTACATGGGTTTACGACTGCGGGACCAATTCCGCAAGGCGGTTCTTGGACCAGGCAATTCGGGAATTCGAGCAAAAGGTAACCATTGGGAATACTCGCCCGGTGATTGACCTTCTGGCAGTGTCACACTTTGACCATGACCATATCAGTGGGCTGGTAATGTTGTTGTCGAGGTTTCACATTCGTGAACTCGTGCTGCCCTACGTTCCCTTGTGGCAGCGTCTCGCAACCGTGTTTATGGCGGATGCGGCATATAGGTCTCAGCTCACGCAATTTCTGGTGAACCCGGTAGCGTTTGTCGCGGGCCTGCGGGACGTGAGCGTTGAACGCATCCTGTTCGTGCGCGGTGGCGGCGAAACACCTGAGCTGCCGGATTTTGACGATGGCGATGAGCCGGACTTTCCCAAACCAGACGAAAACCAAGACTTGCCGGAGGGCGGGCGATATCGGTGGCCAGTCACAGTTCACGTAACGGACGAGGCACCCGACGACGAGGGGGATGTTGTCAATTCAAATGACTCGCAGAAAGCGGCTCGGGCGAATATTCGCGTGCAATACATGCAACCGGGAACCGCAATCACAGTTTCTCGAGTGTGGGAGTTTGTTCTCTATAACGATAGCGAGTTGGCGCATATTGCCACGTCGCGTTTCAGGTCCGAGGTTGCGAAGCTTCGAAACAAACTTCTCCTCGCACCAAACAACCTACAGCGTCAAGATATCCTGGACCATCTAAAGGAGAAATACAAAGCGTTTGGGACGAGTGGTTTCCGTCAAAATCTCATATCCTTGTTTATGTACGCAGGGCCTCTTGTAGGGGTGAGCTCAGTTCCGTGGGGGCCAATTTTCGTTGCGAAACGTATCCCCTCAATAGAGTCATTACATCGGGTCATTTACCATCCGAAAATGCCTGCGGCGGTTCTCTATACTGGAGATGGCTTCCTGAACACGGCTCAGCGGCTGAAAAAACTACAAACCTACTTGGGCCCGGTGCGCAACAAGAATATTGTGCTGCTCCAGGTGATGCATCATGGCTCTCGTTACAATTGGTTTGATGGAATTGCGGAGAAAATTAAGCCGGCTATAAGTGTATTTAGTTCAGACCCTAGGAGGAAGAAGAGCCATCCACATTCCGAAGTCGTAAAAGATTTTTTGCGGTATGGTCCTGTGCAAGTGGATACGGAAACCAGCTTGTTCGCGCGGATTGATTTTGAATGGGGGCGTTGAGGAATATTCATGATGTGACCGTGACCACGGCAGCGCACCAACTTACTGTTGTTCAGGTGATGATGGAACCTCGGATGGGGTTCCTGTATTATTCCCATGCACGCTCAAGCATGAATTCGAAAATTTCCTTGTCGTCAGAAAACTCTTCCCAGATAGGCTTACCGACAAATTCGATAGCACAGTAGCGCCGCGTACCTGTATTGATGACGTAGAGCTCTTCGTCGCGTTGACCAAAGTAGACAAAGCGATTGTCGAATGAGTCACGAAGGTCGGCATTTACTTCGAAAATTGTCTGCCTGAACACCGCGCGCTTCTCGATAGGCCATATCGTCAATCCATTGTGGAGAACGCCGTCCGCATGGCGGAGCATCTCTTTGTAGGATGCAGGCAACGGAATTCCGAATTTCGTTGCAAAACGCCTGTCTGTCCCCTCTCACTCCACCGTCACCGACTTCGCCAGATTCCTCGGCTTATCGATATCCGTCCCCCGCGCCAACGCCGCGTGATACGCGAGCAGTTGCATCGGCACCGTATGCAGAATCGGCGAAAGCGGCCCGTAGTATTCGTTGAGCCGAATGACCTCGATCCCATCCCCCGGCACCAACCCGCAGTCCACATCCGCAAACACAAAAAGCCGGCCATTCCGCGCACTGACCTCATGCATGTTCGATCTGAGTTTCTCGAGCAGCATGTCATTCGGCGCGACCGCAATCACCGGCATCTCGTTACTGACGAGCGCCAACGGCCCATGCTTCAGCTCCCCGGCCGGATAAGCCTCCGCATGAATATAAGAAATCTCCTTCATCTTCAGCGCGCCCTCGAGCGCGATCGGATAATGCATCCCGCGCCCGAGAAACAGCATGTTGTCGCGCCTCGCGAGCAGTTCCGACCACGCCATGATCTGCGGTTCCAGTGCGAGCACTTTCGACATCGCATCGGGCAGATGCCGCAGCGCCCGCAGATGTTCCTTCTCCGCGTCGTCGCTCAGCCGTCCACGCACTTGCGCAAGCGATAGCGTGAGCAGAAACAGCGCGACGAGCTGCGTCGTAAAGGCCTTCGTCGAAGCCACCCCGATCTCGACTCCCGCGCGCGTGACGAACTGCAGCGCACATTCCCGCATCAACGCGCTCGTCGCAACGTTGCAGATCGCGAGCGTATGCATCATCCCGCTTTGCTTCGCGACATGCACGGCGCCGAGCACGTCGGCCGTCTCGCCGCTTTGCGACACCGCGACGACGAGCGTGCGCGGATTCGGCACACTGTCGCGATAACGAAACTCGCTTGCAATTTCCACGCTGGCCGGCAGCTTCGCGATGCTCTCGATCCAGTACTTCGCCGTGAGCGCCGCGTGATAACTCCCGCCGCATGCGAGCAACAGCACCGAATCGACGTCGTTGAAGACCCGCCACGCACCATCGCCGAACAGCTCCGGCATGATCGAAGACACATCGAGCAGCGTATCGGCCACCGCCTGCGGCTGCTCGAAGATCTCCTTCTGCATGTAGTAGCGATACGACCCGAGATCGGCCGCGCCGCTATGCGCTGCGACCCGCTGCACCGCGCGCTCGACGCGCTGGCCGTTCGCATCGACGATCCAGTAGCGATGCAGCTGGATATCGGCAACGTCGCCGTTCTCGAGGTACGCGATCCGATCGGTGATCCCCGACAGCGCAATCGCGTCGGACGCCAGAAAATTCTCGCCCTCACCGACACCGACGACGAGCGGCATCCCGTCGCGCGCGCCGACGATCCGGTGCGGCTCGTCGCGGCACATCACCGCGATTGCATAGCTGCCGCGCAGTCGCGCGACCGCGCGTCGTACCGCATCGAACAGATCGCCGTCGTACAGGTGGTCGACCAGGTGCGCGATCGCCTCGCTGTCGGTCTGGCTCGCGAACACGTAGCCTTGCGCCTGCAGTTCGGCGCGCAGTTGATCGCAGTTCTCGATGATCCCGTTATGCGACAGCGCGATGCGCGCGTTCGCGTCGCTCGGCGAAAAGTGAGGATGCGCATTGAGCGTGACGGGCGCGCCATGCGTGGCCCAGCGCGTGTGCGCGATGCCGGTGTAGCCCGACAGCGCTTGCCCGGCGATCTCGCGCTGCAGGTTCGCGACGCGGTCGACACTGCGGGCGCGCGCCAGCGCCCGGTCGCGGTAGACCACCACACCGCATGAATCGTAACCGCGGTATTCGAGCCGCTTCAGGCCGTCGACCAGGTTCGGCAGGATGTCCCGCTGGGCGACCGCCCCGACAATTCCACACATATCGCGCTCCGTAAATGTCCTGTCTGGATCAGTGAGAGCGATGGTAGAGGGCGTCGGATGGAATTAAATTTCAAAATATACGAATAAATGAAATGGATAGCGGATCGTCTATCATGTTGAAATTAAATTTCACGCCCTGACCGGAAGGAGCCGCCGATGGCCGGCATCACCCTCGACGATCTCGACCTGCGCATTCTCGCGATCCTGCAGGACGACGCGTCGGTGTCGAACCTGCAACTCGCCGAGCGCGCGCTCTCGTCGCCGCCCACCTGCATGCGCCGCGTGCGGCGGCTGACGGAGGCGGGCGTGATCCGCCGGCAGGTCGCGGTGCTCGACCCGGTGGCGATCGGCACGGCCGTCACCGCGCTGATCGAGATCAGTCTCGACCGGCAGACGGCGGAAGACTACGACGCGTTCGAAGCGTACGTGTGCGCGGAGCCGGCGGTCACGCAGTGCTACCGCGTGTCGCCGGGGCCCGATTTCGTCGTGGTGGCCGATCTGGCCGACGTCGCCGAATACGACGAATTCGCGCGGCGACTGTTCACCGGCGCATCGAACGTCCGCAACGTGCGGACGTTCTTCTCGACGCATCGCGCGAAATTCGAGGCGAACGCGCGGGTCACGCATGCGATGCGCAAGCGCGCGTGAAGCGATCGCACGGTTCGCGATGCGTGCGCGATGCGCTCGCGATTCGATTACGCGGCAGCGTCGGCCGCGTCGGCCGCTTCGATCAGCTGCAGCGGCTTGCCATATCCGAAGCAATGCGCGGGCTCCGGAAACACGTGTTGCCGCACGTCGTGCGCATACTGGCGGATCGCGTCGCGCATCACGGTGTTCGCATCGGCGTAACGCTTCACGAAGCGCGGCGTGTACGCATCGAAAGCGCCGATCATGTCCTCGGTCACGAGCACCTGCCCGTCGCACGCCGGCGATGCGCCGATGCCGATCGTCGGGATCGTCAGCGTTTCGGTCAGGTGGCGCGCGAGCGCTTCGGCGGTGCCTTCGATGACGACGCTGAACGCGCCGGCCCGTTCGGCCGAGCACGCGGCGTCGAACACCTGCGCGGCCGAGCGCGGGTCCATCCCCTGCGCGCGGAAGCCGCCCGTCGCGTTGGCCTGCTGCGGCATGAGGCCGACGTGCGCCATCACCGGGAGGCCGCGCTCGGTCAGGAAGCGGATCGTGTCGGCCATCTCGCTGCCGCCTTCGAGCTTCACGGCCTGCGCACCGGTTTCGGCGAGCAGGCGCGCGGCGGAGCGATACGCTTGCGCCGGCGATTCCTGATAAGTCGAGAACGGCAGGTCGACGACGACGCATGCCTGTGCGGCGCCGCGTACGACGGCCGCGCCGTGTGCAATCATCATGTCGAGCGTGACGCGCAGCGTATCGGGCATCCCGTACAGCACCATGCCGACGGAGTCGCCGACGATGATCACGTCGGCCACTTCGTCGACGAGTTTCGCCATCGGCGCGGAGTAGGCGGTCAGCGAGACGAGGCTGCCGACGCCCTTGGTCGAACGGATCGCGGTGACGGTCTTGCGGGTGGTGCGGGTATGAGCGCTCATGGGCTGAAGCCGTGTGAAAGAAGAGCCGCCACGGTAGCATCGCGCTCGTTCGTGCAATGACCTTCGGAGGACGTCTTATGTTGCTGGCGGGACAATCGGGTGATCCTTACGCGGTGCCGCCGATGGCACGCCTGCCGAGGCCGCTGTATGTGCGTGCGTTCGAGATTCCCGGCAACGCGAGCGTCGACGCGCACAGTCATCCGTGGGCGCAACTGATGTATGCGACGAGCGGCGTGCTCGAGGTGTCGACGCCGTCGGGCCGGCAGCTGTTGCCGCCGCACTATGCGATGTGGATACCGCCGCACGTGCCGCATGCGGTGTCGACGCGCGATTGTGTCGCGTTCCACAGCCTGTATCTCGACGCGGCGATCGCGCGTGACGACGTGCACGACGATTGCGCGATCCTCTGCATGACGCCGCTGCTGCGCGAGCTGGTGATCGCCACGGCCGAATTGCCGGTGAACTACGACGAGACGGGGCCGGACGGTGCGCTCGTCTGCCTGATCGCCGACCGGATCGCACGGATGCGGGCGGCGCCGCTGACGGTGCCGCTGCCGCGCGATCCGCGTCTGCTGAAAATCGCGCGTGCGTTGCATGCGTATCCGGGCGATACGCGCAATCTCGACGAATGGGGGCATCAGGTCGGTGCGACGCGACGGACGCTGTCGCGGCTGTTCCGGCAGGACACGGGGCTGTCGTTCACCGAATGGCGGCAGGCGGTGCGGCTGCTGGCGTCGCTGCCGCTGCTCGAGGCGGGCGAGCCGATCGGCGCGGTGGCCGCGCAATTGGGCTACGACTCGACGTCGTCGTTCATCGCGCTGTTCCAGGCGAAATTCCGCGTGACGCCCGGCGCGTATGCGAAGCGTGAAGCGCGCCGGCCCGTGCTGAGCGCGTGACGCGGCGGCCCGCCCTCGCTCAGAACGCGAGCGTCTGCTGCGCCGGACGGCCGGTGCCGCGCTCGAACCCCGCGCCTTCGAGCGACAGCAGCGCACGCTTGCGGTCGATGCCGCCCGCATAACCGGTCAGGCTGCCCGATGCGCCGACCACGCGATGGCACGGCACCATGATCGACACCGGGTTCCGCCCGACCGCGCCGCCTACCGCGCGCGCGCCGCTCATCGGCAATCCGACGCGCTCGGTGATGTCACCGTACGTCACGAGTTCGCCGAACGGAATCGCGAGCAGTTCCTTCCATACACGTCGTTGAAACGCGGTGCCGCGCAGTTGAATCGGCACCGAGAACGTTTCGCGCGTGCCGGTGAAGTACTCGGCGATTTCTTCCGCGACCTTGCGCGCGATCGGTGGCGTCGCGAGCGCGTCCGCTTCGGTCACGATCGCAACCGGCGGGAAGTATTTCTGGCCGACGAAGTAGAGGCCCGTCAGCGCATCGTCCTCGATACGTACCGCGATGTCGCCCAGCGGGCTCGGAATCAGGTGAGCGGGAGTCAACGCAACATTTCTCCGTGAAGGGGCCGCACGTGCGGCATGCGCGCGCCACGGCGCCCGGCGCGCCGCATGCGTCGCGGCAGGCGAGGGGAATCGACGCGCATGGGGCGACTGTAAACCATCCCGGCCCCGATCCTGGCCGGATTCGGACATGTGCATCCGTGACCGTGCGCTCGCCCCGATGGCGGGAAAATCCCGGAAAAACGGTTAATGCCACATTGCAAAACAGTCGTCTCTTTTGCCGCGACCAATTTGAGATGACTCATCGAAATCCCCGACTGACACGGCGCCGGCTGACGACCTATCCTTTGAAAAACGTTTTCCAGATTGATCGGCGGATTCGGCCGTGCGCGACAGCGCGCCGCCGTCCGCCCCGGCGCCGGTCGCCGGTCAACGAATACCGTGCGGCGCGACGGGCGCGGCCGCGCATCGGAGACATTCATGCAATCTGCCGTCGTCGGCGCCGTGCGCGCGGCCGCCAGCCGCTACCGCTGGACCGTCTGTGCGCTGCTGTTTTTCGCGACCGTGATCAACTACATGGACCGGCAGATCCTCGGCCTGCTCGCACCGATGCTCCAGCACGACATCGGCTGGACCCAGGTGCAGTACGGCCGGATCGTGATGGCGTTTTCCGCGTTCTATGCCCTCGGCCTGCTCGGTTTCGGTCGGATCGTCGACTGGCTCGGCACGCGCGTCTCGTACGCGGTCGCGATGCTCGTGTGGAGCGTCGCCGCGATGCTGCACGCGGCGGTCGGCTCGGTCATGGGTTTCGCGTTCGTGCGTGCGCTGCTCGGGATCGGCGAGGGCGGCAACTTCCCGGCCGCGATCAAGACGACGGCCGAATGGTTTCCGCGCCGCGAACGTGCGCTCGCCACCGGCATCTTCAACTCGGGTGCGAACATCGGCGCGGTGTTCGCGCCGGCGATCATCCCGGCCATCGCGGTGGCCTACGGCTGGCGTGCGGCGTTCGTGATCATCGGCGCGATCGGCATCGTGTGGCTCGCGGTGTGGCTCGTGCTCTATCGCCAGGCCGATACGCGCGCGCTCGCCGCGGAATACGACGAGCCGCGTGACGAAGCGGAAGCGCTCGACGCGGCGAACGCGAACGCCGGCGCGCCGCGCTGGGGCGAACTGATCCGCAAGCGCGAAACGTGGGCGTTCCTGGTCGGCAAGTTCCTGACCGACCCGGTGTGGTGGTTCTACCTGTTCTGGCTGCCGAAGTGGCTCAACGAATCGCGCGGGATGGACATGCAGCACATCGGCTTGCCGCTCGTCTGCATCTATGCGTTGACGACGGTCGGCAGCATCGGCGGCGGCTGGCTGTCGTCGATGCTGCTGCGCGCGGGCTGGAGCGTGAACCGCGCGCGCAAGACGGCGATGCTGATCTGCGCGTGCTGCGTGCTGCCGATCGCGTTCGTGTCGCAGGTGCAGAGCCTGTGGGTTGCGGTGCTGATCGTCGGCCTCGCCGCCGCCGCGCACCAGGGCTGGTCGGCGAACCTGTTCACGACGGCGTCCGACCTGTTTCCGCGCCGCGCGGTTGCCTCGGTGGTCGGGATCGGCGGGATGGCCGGTTCGATCGGCGGCGTGCTGTTCTCGGAAGTGATCGGCCAGGTGCTGCAGCGCACCGGCCACTACTGGGTGCTGTTCGCGATCGGCGCGTCGGCCTACCTGCTCGCGCTGGCCGTGATGCACATGCTCACGCCGAAGATGAAGCCGGCGCAACTCGACGCGTGACGGGGTGATCGCGTAGTCACGTCATCGCATGTCTGCAAACGAACGCGCTGCCCTTGGGCGGCGCGTTTTCGTTTGGTGGCTCGAGGCGGGGCACTCAACCGGCCGCGGCCGTCGACGCGCGCATGATCAGCCGCGGCTCGAACGTCGAATAACTCGCATCGGTGCGTCCCGCGAGCGCGTCGATCAGCTTCTGCATCGCGAGCTCGCCCATGTTCTCGCTCTGGATGTCGACGGTCGTCAGCGCGGGCGCCGCGTATTCGCCGTACGGCACGTTGTCGATGCCCGCGACCGACACGTCCTGCGGCAGCCGGAAGCCGAGCGACGCGGCTTCCTTCATGAAGCCGAGCGCGATCAGGTCGTTGTAGCAGATCACGGCTTGCGGACGCTGCGGCCCGAGCATCACGCGCGAACACGCGCGCTCGCCGGCCTCGGCGGTCGGCGCATGCGCATCGTGCACGTCGAGCGTGAGCCCGGCTTCGGCGAGGCAGTCGCGCGCGCCCTGGATCCGCTCGTCGTTCACGCGCGCGGTGCCGAAGCCGAGATATGCGATGCGCGTGTGGCCGAGATTGAGCAGATGGCGCGCGAGCATGTAGGTCGACAGCCGGTTGTCGATGCCGACGCTCGGAATCGGCAGGCCGGGGCTGCGGCGCAGCAGCACGAGCGGCTTGTTGAGGTCGAGCATCCAGCCGGCTTCGTCGTCGGGCATCCGCGTGCTGACGATCAGCCCGTCGACGCGCTGCGCGAGCGCCTCGATCAGCGAGCGTTCGCGTGCCTGGTTCTCCTCGGTATCGACGAGCAGCAGCGTGTAGTCGTGCTGCAGCGCGACGCGGTTCGCCCCCTTCACCACGTTCGTGAAGTGCGGGTTGCTGATGTCGAGGATCACGAGGCCGATGGTGCGCGTGCGGCCGGTGATCATCGAGCGCGCGAGCGGGTTCGAACGGTAGCCGAGCCGCTCGATCGCCTCCTTGAGCCGGGCCTCGACGGTCGGCGAAAAGCGCTGCGTGCCGTTCACGTACTTCGATACCGTCGCGACCGACACGCCGGCTTCCGCCGCCACGTCGCGGATCGTCGGGGAAACTTTTTTCATGCGGAGGGTAACGTTTTCGTTCGATAACGCCGGATTGTGGCAGAAAACGGGGCCGTGCGGCCACGCGCCGATATCGGGAAAGTGCGGATGGCTGCGAGCGGGTTCGGCCATTGACGTTCGGCTGCGCTCCCGCGTATAGTTGGAAAACGTTTTCCGATCCAGTCAGATTTCAGGTCAGATTCAAGGAGATTCGATGAACGCCTCATCCACCGGCGCGCGCAAACCGTTCGGGCGCCTGCTGCTGACGGGCGCGGCCGGCAACCTCGGCCGCCAGTTGCGCGGCGCGCTCGCCGACTGGGCCGACGTCGTGCGCGTCAGCGACATCGCGACGCTCGGCGACGCGGCCGCGCATGAAGAAACCCGCGTCGTCGACCTGGCCGACCGCCCGGCCGTGATGCAGCTCGTCGACGGCGTGGACGCGATCGTCCACCTCGGCGGCATTTCGGTCGATGCACCGTTCGACGACCTCGTCGGTGCGAACATCACCGGCACGTACAACCTGTACGAAGCCGCGCGCAAGCATGGCGTGAAGCGCGTCGTGTTCGCGAGCTCGAATCATGCGATCGGTTTCCATCCGGTCACGGAAGTGCTCGATGCCGATTCGCCGCTGCGCCCCGACAGCCTGTATGGCGTGACGAAGTGCTTCGGCGAATCGCTGTCGCGCTATTACTTCGACCGCTTCGGGATCGAGACGGTATGCCTGCGGATCGGCTCTTCGTTCGAAGTACCGAAGAATCCGCGCATGCTGGTGACGTTCCTCAGCTACCGCGACTTCATCGAGCTCGTGCGCTGCTCGCTGCTGACGAACCGCGTCGGGCATGCGATCGTGTACGGCGCGTCGGACAACCCGGTGAAGTGGTGGGACAACACGAAGGCCGGCTTCCTCGGCTTCCGCCCGCGCGACAGTTCGGAGCAGTTCGCCGGGTTGTTCCCGGTGGCGGCGCCGACCGCCGACTACGACGATCCCGCGCAGCGGTTCCAGGGCGGCGGGTTCGTCGTCGGCGAGCCGATGGAGCGCAACGCGTCGTAAGCGCCGCCGGCATCGCCGCGGCGGCGGTTCAGCGCAGGATGTCGGTCGCGCGGTGCCGCGCGTCGACACCGTCGATCAGGATCAGCGGGCCGCTCGCGTGACGCGCGCGCAGCGGCTGGATCTGCCGGTACGCATCCGATTCGTACCATGCGCGCGCGGTGGCGAGATCGGGGAACGCGATCGCGATCAGGTCGCCGCGCCACACGCCTTCGCGTATCTCCGGCCGCGCGCCGTGAATCACGAAATGGCCGTCATACGGCGCGAGCGTGCCGTCGATGCGCTCGAGGTACTCGACGATGTCGTCGCACATCTCGACGTCGTGCAGGTGGGCGATGGCGTAGGCGGTCATGGCGGGCTCCGTGGCGTGAGGTGAGTCGATGGAGCCATGATCGCGGTGCGGGCGACGCGCGTCGATTACCTGCGACGTAAGGAAATCCGCGCGGCCGCTAACGATGCCACGTGCCGGCAGGCACGCCGCCCGTGTGGTGCGGCAGCATCCACGCATATCGCTTGCCCGCAAGCACGCCCGCACGCAGCATCATTCGTATAGCTACGCATTCGTCAATGCGGCTTGCTGCAAGCCGGATCGGCTCCGCGCCGCTCGGCCGAATCGCACCAGTAACCCGGCCGCCACGCTTCGAACGTGACGGCTTTCGCCGCATCGGCGCGCGTGACGCGCACCGGGTCGGCTTTCAGCGCATCGCCGTTCGGGTCGTCGTTGAGCCGCCAGTTCCGCATGACTTCGCGATGAAACACCCACGTGCGGTGCGCGGCGTCGTAGCGAAACGTCACGCGGTCGCGCCAGTGGCTCGGCCCCGCGAATACGCCCTGTTCGACCGTGAAGGTGCGGGGTTCGACCGTGAGCGCATTCTCGGCGACGCCATCGAGATACGGGTCGCCCATCCCGCCTTCGTCGGCTTTCATGATCACGGTGTCGTTGCGCGCCGCGAGCCGGTAGTGCCCGTCCTTGCCCGGCAGGAAGATCATCAGCGGACGTAGCGATGCGTTGCGCATCGAATCGCCGGGCTGGTGCGCGACGACCACGTAGCCGATGCGGGAGCTGTCGGTCAGGCGCCCCGACGCGGCATCCAGCGCTTCGTAGCCGGCGGGAAGCTGCGCGACGATGTCGTCCGGAAGGGCGGGTGTATCCGGGCAACGGATTGAAGAAGGTGTATCGCCGCACGTCGCGGCGTAGGTGCCGCCGATGTCGAACGTCAGCAGCGCGGCGACGAGGCATCCTGTGATGCGGGAGATCGTCATGCGGATCGGGTCTGGAGGTCGCGCCGCGAAAGCCGGCGCACACGCGCCGACTCGTCTCGCCGCAGCGCGGGTTGATCGTTCGTCGGGGGCGCAGGGTAACCGGTCATGCGCGCTTGCGCGTCGGCCTCGGGACCGGCACGGGCGCGGGCGGTGCGTCGGCCTGCTCGCATAGCCGATCGAGCATCCGCTGCGCGGCGCCCGCGCAATCCTCGCCCGCCGGCTTGTTTTCGATCTCGTCGATCAGCGTTTCCAGATGCTGCCGGTTCTGCGCGAGACGCCGTTCGAGCAGCGCGATTTCATCGACCTTGTGCCGCAGCGCGACCAGCAGTTCGTCGTGCGGCCATGCACCGAGATTCGGCGGCAGCACCGCGCGGATCTCGTCGAGCGAGAAGCCCGCGCCCTGCGCGCGGTCGATGATCGCGAGCCGCGTCAACGCTTCCGACCCGTATTCCCGATAGCCGTTTGCCTGCCGTCGGGCCGGTTCGAGCAGGCCGCTTGCTTCGTAGAAGCGGATGCGCGACGCCGCGATGCCGCTGATGCGTGCCAGTTCGCCGATTTTCATGCGGTGCTCCGAGGGGGCTTGACCTTGAAGTTGACTTTAAAGTTATCGTTGGGCATCGTCAATCGAGGGTGCCCTCCATGAACCTGTTTACGCCGCTGATACTGCCCAACGGGGCGGTGATTCCGAACCGTCTGGCCAAGGCCGCGATGGAAGAGAACATGGCCGATGCGAACCACGCGCCATCCGACGCATTGCTGCGCCTCTACCAGGCGTGGGCCGACGGCGGGGTCGGCCTGATCCTGACCGGCAACGTGATGGTGGACGGCCGCGCGATGACGGGGCCGAACGGGGTCGTGCTCGAGAGCGACGCGCATCTCGGCCGCTTCCGTCGCTGGGCGGAGGTGGCGCGCTCGGGCGGCGCGCACGTATGGATGCAGATCAATCACCCGGGGCGCCAGATGCAGGCGGCGCTCGGCCAGACGACGCTCGCGCCGTCGGCCGTGCCGCTCGAGCTCGGTGCGCTGTCGAAGCAGTTCCCGGTGCCGAAGGAGATGACGCAAGCCGATATCGACGATGTGCAGCGGCGCTTCGTGCGCGCCGCGCAGCTCGCGGAGCAAAGCGGCTTCACCGGCGTGCAAGTGCACGCGGCGCACGGCTATCTGCTGAGCCAGTTCCTGTCGCCGCTGACGAACCGTCGGCAGGATCAGTGGGGCGGCAGCATCGAGAATCGCGCGCGCCTGCTGCTCGACATCGTGAAGGCGGTGCGCGCGGCGGTGTCGCCGGCATTCGTCGTCGCGGTGAAGCTGAACTCGGCCGATTTCCAGCGCGGCGGCTTCAGCGCGGACGATGCGAAGCGCGTGGTCGAACTGCTGAATCCGCTCGGCGTCGATCTCGTCGAACTGTCGGGCGGCAGCTATGAAGTGCCGGCGATGCAGGGTGAGGCGCGCGACGGGCGCACGCTGGCCCGCGAAGCGTATTTCCTCGAATTCGCGCGCGACATCACGGCGGTCGCGCAGATGCCGCTGATGGTCACGGGCGGCATCCGGCGCCGCGCGGTGGCCGAGCAGGTGGTGGACAGCGGCGTGGCGATGGTCGGCATCGCGACCGCGCTGTCGATCGACCCGAACCTGCCGCGCGACTGGCGGGCCGGCAAGGACAGCGCGCCGGTGCTGCAGCCGATCCGATGGAAGAACAAGGTGCTGGGCTCGCTGGCGAACATGGCCGTCGTCAAGTTCCAGCTGACGCGGCTCAGCGAAGGCCGGCGCACGCATCCGCAGGTGTCGCCGCTGCGCGCGCTGGTCGGGCAGCAACTGGCCGCGCAGTGCCAGACACGGCGCTACCGCAAGTGGATGGCGGGGCGCGCGCAGGCCACGCGTGCGTGACGTGCGCGCCGCCGTGCCTGTGCCGGCGGCACGCGCGCCGCGTCAGAACCGGTAGCTCGCGAGCACTTCGAGCCGCCGGTCGTTGCCGAGCAGGTACTGCGTCTCGTTGTAGTACGCGGACTGCACGAAGCGGCGATTGAACACGTTGTACGCGCGCGCCGTGATCGTCGTGTCCTTGCGCGGCTTCCATGCGAGGCCGAGGTCGACCGTGGTGTACGACGGCATCACGAGCTGGTTCGCGGTATCGGCGAAGCGCTTGCCGACGTACCTGACGCCCGCGATGCCCGTCCAGTCCGGCGCGAAGCGCCAGCTCACCCACAGGTTCGCGAGCCGCTGCGGCACCGACACCGGCACGTTGCCCGCGCGCGAGACCGTCGTGCCGCCGGACGTCTGCTGGAAGTCGTCGTATTTCGCGCGCAGGATCGAAACGTTCGCGTCGACGCGCCAGTCCTTCGCGATCTCCGCGCCGACCGTCGCCTCGAGCCCGCGCGACGACTGCCGGCCGACCTGGATCGACTGGTTCGGGTTCAGCGGATCGGCCGTCAGCAGATTGCTCTTGACGATCCGGTATGCCGCGAGCGTCCATTCCGCCTTGCCGTCCAGGAACGACTGCTTCACGCCGATTTCGATCTGTCGGCCGGTCGCGAGCGTGAAGTTCGCCTTCGACGCATTCAGCGACAGCAGCGAGCTGATCGGGTCGGCCGCGACCGAATACTGGCCGTACACGGCGAGGCCCGGCTGCACGTCGTACACGGTGCCGATGCGCCAGCCCGTGTTCGCGAACACCTTCGTGAACGCGCCGCCGTTCACGAGATCGTCGCGATTTACGCTCGCGTGGTCGTAGCGCAGCCCGCCGATCACCGACCAGCGCGGCGTGATGGCCAGCCGGTTCTCGGCGAACAGCGCGTACTGGTTCGCCTGGCTGCGGTACTTCGGATAGGTGCCGGCCGTGTTGATGAAGCTGCCCGGATCGAAGCTGAACGGGTCGACCGTCGACGTGCCCGAATAGGGCGAGTTGTTGTCGTGCTGGAACGTCGTGTGATTGAACTCGACACCCGTCGAGAACGTGTTGCGCATGCCGAGCAGCGCGGTGGTCACGGTCGCCGCCGTCACGTTCCCGTACTGCTCCTGGTCGTGGAAGATTTCCGTATAGCTGCTGCGCCGGACCTGCGTGGTCGACGGCAGATACGTGTAGTACTCCGCATCCTTCCAGTGACGGTTGCTCTTCATCCGGTACAGCGTGCTCGTCACGTTCAGGCTGTCGCTCGGCTGCCAGTTCGCCGATACCGTCGCCCAGCTGTCGCGGAACGCGATGTCGCTGTCGCCGACGTTGTAGTTCTTCTTGTCGAGCGCACGATCGCGCGCGCCGTTGACGAGCGGCACGCCGAAATACTGCATCGGATGCTGGAAGCCCTGCGCATACGACGCCGTCACGTACAGGTCGGACGTCACGTCGTAGCGCAGCGCACCGGAGATCGACAGGTTGCGGGAGTTGCCGCGGTCCACCCAGTTCGACGAGCGGTTGCCGCTGATGTCGAAGCGGTACGACAGCCTGTCGTTGATCGCGCCGCCGCTGCCGAACGCGACCCGCGCGGTGCCCTCGGTGCCGCCGCCCGCCTGCAGCTCGTTGCGGATCGGGCCGCGCGTCGGCTTCTTCGGGACGATGTTGACGACACCGCCGATCGCCCCTTCGCCGTAGATCACCGAAGCCGGGCCGCGCAGCACGTCGATATGGTCGACCGACCACGTATCGAACGGAAAGGTGATGCCGATCGCGCCGTACGGGCGCACGCCGTCATAGAGCTGCGTGACCGACGACGCGCCGACGAAGCCGCGCGCGCCGAGCTCCGAGCCGCCGTTGCCGGGATGCGGCGATGCGCTGATGCCGGCGGCGCGGCTCACCGCGTCGACGATCGAACTGTCGCCGCGCGTGTCGAGCGTCTTGCGATCGATCTGTTCGACGCTCGCGGGCGTTTCGAGCGACGACAGGCCGAGACGGCTGCCGGTGTCGAGCGGTTGCGTGAGCGGCGTTGCCTTCTGCGCGTTGACGCGAATCGGCGCAAGCGTGGCGCCGGCGTTCGCGGCGTCGCTTTCCTGGGCCTGCCCGGCCGGCGCGAAGGCCGCGAGCAAGGCGGCGGGCAGCATCGAACTGAACTTCATGTTTCGGTTTCCTTTGAATCCGTGTAACGAGCCATGCCGCAGGCGGCGCATCAGAACGCGTACCGCATGCCGGCGAACACGCTGCGTCCTTCGCCCGGATAGAAGATCGCGGTGTTCGCGGTGCGCGCATTCGCGACGGTGCTGATGTCGCTGACGTAGCGCTTGTTGGTCAGGTTGCGCGCGTCGACGAACAGCGACAGTCCATTGCGGAAGTCGTAGCCGGCCTGCAGCCCGAGCAGCGCGTAGCTCGGCACGCGCAACGTGTTCGCATCGTCGGCCCATGCGCCCGACGGCACCCAGTCGAGCGTGGCCGCGATGTGGAAGCCGCTCGGACGCGCGTAACCCAGCGTCGCGCGCAGCACGTTCAGCGGCACGCCCGCGATCCGGTTGTTGCCGTACTGCGGGTCGTTCTTGAACCGGAAGTCGTTCAGGTTCCAGATGCCGGACAGCGTGATCTTGTCGCCCACGCCGCGGCCCGTGATGTTGCGCAACAGCTCGACCGACGCACCGGCCTCGATCCCCTGCAGCACCGTCCTGTTCGCATTGAACGTCGCCGCCGGCACGTCCGGGTTCGTCGTGTACTGCAGCAACTGGTCGCGCACGAGCGAGCGATAGGCGGTCACGTCCCAGCTCACGCGCTCGCGCGAGCCGCGCGTGCCGAACTCGATCGTCCATGCGTGCTGCGCCGCGAGCGGCGTGAAGCGCGTCGTGTTCGAGAAGGTCTGCGTGAGGTCGGTGAAGTCGGGCACGTCCTGGCTGCGTGTGATGTCGACGTAGGCCTGGGTGTTCGCGTCCGGCTGCCACAGCAGCCCGAGCTTCGGATTGACGCCGCTGTAGCTCGCGTTCGTCGACTTGTAGTTCGGGTCGCGCGGCAGCCCGCCGTTGTCGATGTACTCGCGCACCGAGTGCAGCGCCTTTACGCCGGTCATCAGCGCGACGGTCGGCATGAAGAACAGCCGGTTCTCGACGTACGCTTCATAGTTGAACGCCGTCTGCGTCGAGTCGAGCGTCTGCGCGCCCTTGTTGCCGTTGACGTTCACGTACTGGTTCGCCTGCGTGCGGCCGCCGAAGAAGCGCGCGCCGACGATCAGGTCGTTGCGCATCCCGCCGAGCGTCAGGTGGCCGGTGTAGCGCGGTGCGAAACCGTAGGTCCAGCCGTCCTGGTCGAGCGCCTGGAAGATCGGGTGATAGAGGCTCTTGTGAATCGCCCACGTATCGAATTGCAGTTCGCCCGAATCGAGCTTCACCGTCGTGCGGTTGGCGATCCGCTCGGTGCGTGTGTTGCGCGCCTGATCGCCCGATATCGCGTTCGGCGCTGCCCTGGTCGGATCGTTCAGTGCATCGGACAGCGACAGCGTGCCCGGCAGCAGCTGGTCGACGACGTACACGCCGACGTAGAAGCGCGTCTCGACGGCCGGGCTGAACCGGTAGCCGACGTTCGCGTTGAACTGCTCGTATTGCCCCTTCGAATGATCGCGATAACCGTCCGAATGATTGACGCTGAAGTTCGCGAGGAAGTCGAACGGGCCGATCACGCGCGAGATCTGCGCGCTCGTGCGCACCGTGCCGTAGCTGCCGCCTTCCACGCGCACGATGTTCGGCGCGTCGGCGGTGTGGGCGGTCGGTGTGATGAAGTCGATCGCGCCGCCGAGGGTCGATGCGCCGTACGCGAGGCCGTTGCCGCCCTTGTAGACCTGCACCGCCTGCAGCGCGAGCGGATCGATCTGGTAGTAGTCGCCGCTGCCGTCGGCGAGGTTGGTCGGGATGCCGTCCTGCAGGATCTCGAGGCCGCGCGTGTGATACGAGCGGGCAATCCCCGAGCCGCGGATCGACAGGCGCAACTCCTGGCCGTAGCGGTTCTCGACGAACACGCCGGGCACATCCTTCAGCACGTCGCGCAGCGTGAAGGCGTAGGTGTTCTGGTAGCTGTCGGCATCGACGAAGCCGACCGAGCCGACCGTCTGGTCGAGCGTGCGCTTCAGGTCGACGGTCGATTTCGACGTCAGCGAGTCTGCCGCGCGGGTCGCGTTGACGTTGATCGCGGGCAGCGTCGATGCGGCCGGCGCGTCGGCCGGCGCGGCGCCTTGTGCACATACGGCTGACGCGGAGAGCACGGAGATCGCGCCGGACAGCGCGACGGCAATACGGGTCGAGGGAAACATGTCGTTGTACGTAGGGTTGGAATGACGATGATGAAACGGACACGATGCGCGCCATGCGCGGCGCTGGCCGCCGCGCGTGGTCACGCGCGCGGGCTCGGCATCGGGCAGCGGCAAGGCGGGCAGGCGAAGCGGACGGCGCCGCGCGATGTGCGGCGACGCGGTCGCGAGGTGCGTCAGGCGCG
>NZ_ASSI01000084.1:0-7662 GCF_000466765.1 Burkholderia sp. AU4i
CGGAGTCGGGGGGAATAACGCTGTGGCGCGGTTCCCAGCTCGCGCGCGGCGGCCCGCGCACGATCGATACCGGCTTCGTCCCGCTGTCGGCCGAGCTGCCGGGCGGCGGCTGGCCGGTCGGCGGGCTCGTCGAACTGCTGGCCGCGCAGCCGGGCTGCGGCGAGATGCGGCTGCTCGCACCCGCGCTCGCCCGCACCGTCAGCGCGCGTCGTCCGCTTGCGCTCGTCGCGCCGCCTCAAGCGCCGCATGCGACCGCGCTCGCCAGCCTCGGCGTACCGTCCGACGCACTGCTGTGGCTGCGTGCCGGCAGCCGCACCGATGCGCTGTGGGCTGCCGAGCAGGCGCTCAAGACGGGGTGCTGCGGCGCGCTGCTGCTCTGGCAGGATGCGCGGCCCGATGCGCTGCGGCGCCTGCATCTCGCGGCCGCGCGCACGGGCGACACGCTGTTCGTGATGCTGCGTCCGCTGTCGGCCGCGCGGCAACCGTCGCCGGCCGTGCTGCGTGTCGCGCTGTATCCGGTGCCGGGCGGCGTGTCGCTCGACATCGTCAAGCGTCGCGGCCCCGCACGCGGCGAGCCGCTCGTGCTCGACCTGCCGTCGCCCATCGTGGAGAGCCGCTATGCGCGTCTTGCTCGGCATCCATCTGCCGCGCCTGCCGCTCGACGTGTGCGCCCCGCCGCCGTCTGACGGCGCGGCGCAACGCGTAGACGAAGCGGACGAAGCAGGCTGCGCGGTGCTCGAGCAGGGTGTCGTGCTGATCGCCGATGCACCCGCGCGCCGGCAGGGCGTGCGCGCGGGCATGAAGCGCGGCGGCGTGCTCACGCTCGCGCCGCACACGCGGCTCGTCGAACGCGACCCCGCGTGCGAGGCCGATGCGCTGCGCGCGGTCGCGCTCGCGTTGCTGCGCTTTTCGCCGTGCGTCGCGCTCGACGACGAAGCCACGCTGATCGTCGACGTCGGCCCGAGCCTGCGCCTGTTCGGCGGCCTGCCGTCGCTGTGCCGACAGGTGCGCGCGACGCTCGCGGCGCTCGGTTATGCGGCGCGCCTGTCCGCCGCACCGACCGGGCGGGGCGCGTGGCTGCTCGCGCGCGTGTCGGCCCGTGCACGCATCCGGCGCCGCGTCGCCGGCCAGGTGTCGCTCGTGCGTTCGCTCGACAGGCTGCCGTGCGTGCTGCTGCCCGAGGCGCGTCCGTATGCGGGCTGGTTCGACGGCCTCGGCTGCCGCACGCTCGCCGACCTGCGCAACCTGCCGCGCGCGGGGCTGCAGCGCCGCTGCGGTCCCGCGTTGCTGGCCGCGCTCGATCGCGCGTACGGCGATGCGGTCGAGCCGCTCGCATGGATGGCGGTGCCGCCGGTGTTCGACGTGCGGCTCGAATTGCCGGAGCGCGTCGAATACGCGGAAGCCGTGCTGTTCGCCGCGCGGCGGCTCGTCGTGCAGCTGTGCGGCTGGCTGGCCGCGCGGCAGCTGTCGCTGGCCGCGATGACGTTCGATCTCGAGCACGAGCGCGGCCGCCAGGCCGTGCCGCCGACGCCGCTCGAACTCGCGTTCGCCGCACCCGTGCGCGACGAGACGCACTTCATGCGGCTGCTCGGCGAGCGGCTCGCGCGCGTCGAGTTGCCGGCCGCGGTGATCGCGGTGCGTCTGACGGCCACGCGCGTCGAATCGGTCGCGCCGCCGGCCGACGATCTGTTCCCCGAGCCGGGCGGCACGAAAGAGACGCGCGCGCGGCTGTTCGAGCTGCTGGTCGCACGGCTCGGCGCGGAGAACGTGCTGCGCGCGGCACCCGTCGCCGATCACCGGCCCGAGGCTGCGAACCGCTGGCTGCCGCTCGATGCGCAGGCCGGCAAGCCGGCCGGCGGGCCGCCGGCCGTGCCGCCGAGGCCCGCGTGGTTGCTGGACGAGCCGCTGCCGCTGCTGATGCGGGGGGAGCGGCCGGTATTTCATACGCCGCTCAGGATGATGTCGTCGGTGGAACGGATCGAGGCCGGGTGGTTCGATGGCCAGCTCGCCGCACGCGATTACCACGTCGCGCAGGACGAAACCGGTGCGTGCTACTGGGTGTTCAAGGAGCGGGCAGCGAGCGAGGCCGAGCCGCGCTGGTTCCTGCACGGCCTGTTCGGGTGAACGGTCATGGTTGCGGAATTCAGCTGGCTGCCCGATTACGCGGAGTTGTTCTGCCGTTCGAACTTTTCGTTCCTGCATGGCGCGTCGCATGCGGAAGAACTGGTCGAGCGTGCGGCGGAACTCGGCTATCGCGGGATCGCGATCACCGACGAATGCTCGCTCGCCGGTGCACCGCGCATGCACGTCGCGGCGAAGGCGAAAGGGTTGCCGCTCGTCATCGGTTCGTACTTCGAAGTCACACCGGATGAAGTCGCACCGGGCCACGATCCGGGCCCCGGCGCGTTCGGGCTCGTGCTGCTCGCGCAGAATCGGGAAGGCTACGGCAACCTGTCCGAGCTGATTTCGTGGCGGCGGATGGAAGCGCCGAAGGGGACTTACACGCTGACGTCGCACATGCTGTCGAGGCCGCCCGAGGCATTCGCACACCTGCGCGGCATGCCCGACTGCTTCGCGATTCTCGTGCCCGCGTACCCGGTGCGCGCGGACGTGCTCGATGCACAGGTCGCGTGGTTTCGCGCGACGTTCGGCGAGCGTGCACGGCTCGGGCTCGTGCAGTTGCAGCGCGCGCTGGACGGTGCGCAGCGCGAGGAGGTTCGTGCGGCCGGCGAGCGGCGCGGCGTGCGCATCGTCGCACTCGGCGACGTGACGATGCACCGGCGCTCGTGCAAGGAACTGCAGGACGTGATGACGGCGATTCGTGTCGGGATGCCTGTCGCGGAATGCGGTTATGCGCTCGCGCCGAATGCGGAGCAGCATCTGCGTGCGCGCGGGCGGATCGGGAAGCTGTTTGCGCCGGAGGAGATCGCGCAGACGTGCGCGATGCTCGACGGCTGCAATTTCTCCCTCGACGACCTGAAGTATGAATACCCGCTCGAACTCGTCCCGCGCGGGCATACGCCGACGAGCTACCTGAAGCAGGAGACCTGGGCGGGTGTGGCCCGGCGTTACTGGAATGGTGTGCCGGAGAAAGTCGCCAGGCAGATCCGGCATGAACTCGCCCTGATCGCGAAACTGAATTACGAGCCGTTCTTCCTGACCGTCTACGACATCGTCAAATTCGCGCGCAGCCAGAACATCCTGTGCCAGGGACGCGGCTCGGCGGCGAACTCGGTGGTCTGCTATTGCCTCGGCATTACCGAGGTCGATCCCGATCAGAGCACGATGCTGTTCGAGCGCTTCATCAGCGTGGAACGCGGCGAGCCGCCCGATATCGACGTCGATTTCGAGCATCAGCGCCGGGAAGAAGTGATTCAGCATATCTACGAGAAGTACGGGCACGATCGCGCCGCACTGGCGGCCGCCGTATCGACCTATCGCCCGCGCGGCGTGCTGCGCGAGACCGGCAAGGCGCTCGGTGTCGATCCGGTGCTGGTCGATCGCGTCGCGAAAGCGCATCGCTGGTTCGACGGCAGTCGCGACCTGCTGCAGCAATTCTCGACGACCGGGCTCGATCCCGAGACGCCGCTCATCCAGGCGTGGGCCCGGCTCGCCGCGCGGCTGCTGAACTTCCCGCGCCATCTGTCGCAGCACTCGGGCGGCTTCGTGATCAGCCGCGGCAAGCTCACGCGGCTCGTGCCGGTCGAGAACGCGGCGATGGACGGGCGGCGCGTGATCCAGTGGGACAAGGACGATCTCGAAGCACTCGGGCTGATGAAGGTCGACGTGCTCGCGCTCGGCATGCTGTCGGCGCTGCATCGCGCGTTCGACATGCGCACCGCATGGCGAGGCCCGCCGAAGGCAGACGGCAAGCCGTTCACGTTGAAGCACATTCCGAAGGATGACGTCGCAACCTACGACATGATCTGCCGCGCCGACACGGTCGGCGTGTTCCAGATCGAATCGCGCGCGCAGATGTCGATGCTGCCCCGCCTGCGGCCGCGCACTTATTACGACCTGGTGATCGAGGTCGCGATCGTGCGGCCGGGGCCGATCCAGGGCGGGGCAGTGCACCCCTATCTGAAACGACGCCAGGGCCTCGAAAAGGTCAGTTATCCAAAGGAGGACCTGAAGCCCGCACTCGAACGGACGTACGGCGTGCCGATCTTCCAGGAACAGGTGATGCAGATCGCGATGATCGCGGCCGGCTTCACGGCCGGCGAGGCCGACCAGTTGCGTCGCGCGATGGCCGCGTGGAAGCGCAAGGGCAATCTGGAGCAATATCACGGCAGGATCGTCGACGGGATGCGCGAGCGCGATTACCCGCCCGAGTTCGCCGAACAGATCTTCGAGCAGATCAAGGGTTTCGGCGATTACGGTTTCCCCGAGAGCCACGCGGCGAGCTTCGCGAAGCTCGCCTACGCCAGCAGCTGGCTCAAATGCCACGAACCGGCGATCTTCCTCGCCGCATTGCTGAACAGCCAGCCGATGGGTTTCTATCCGCCGTCGCAACTCGTGCAGGACGCGAAGCGTCACGGCGTGCAGGTCCTGCCGATCGACGTCACGCAAAGCGGCTGGGAGGCATCGCTCGAAGCGCTGCCCGGCCAGCCGCCTCCGCACGGACAGCCGGCCGTTCGGCTCGGGCTGTCGCTCGTGAGCGGCCTGGGAGAAGCCGCTGTCCGCAGGATCGAAGCCGCACGCGCGGCGGGCCCCTTCGACAACGTCGACACTCTCGCGCGCCGCGCGCAGCTCGAACGCCGCGATCTCGAGGCGCTCGCCGCCGCGAACGCGCTCGCGACCCTCGCCGGCCACCGCCGCGACGCGCTGTGGCAAGCGGTTGCAGCGGCACCCGAGCGCGACCTGCTCGCGACCGCACCGATCGACGAAGCGGAGAAGCCGGCACTCGGCGCGCCGTCGGAGGCCGACGACATCCTCGCCGACTATCACACCACCGGCCTCACGCTGAACCGCCACCCGGTCGCGCTGCTGCGGCCCGAGCTGCGCGCGCGGCGGCTGTCGTCCGCGGCCGAACTGCACGACCGCCCCGACGGCCGGCTCGCGCGCGCGTGCGGGCTCGTGACCGCACGGCAGATGCCGGGCACCGCGAAAGGCGTGATGTTCATGACGCTCGAGGACGAAACCGGCTGCGTGAACCTGATCGTCCGGCCCGAGCTGCTCGCGCGGCAGCGCCGCGAAACCCTCGATTCGCGGCTGCTCGCCGTGTCCGGCGTGTGGCAGGTCGCGAGCGACGTGAGGCACCTCGTCGCGCAGCATTTCGAGGATCTGACGCCGCTGCTCGGCGGCCTGCGCACGTCGAGCCGCGAGTTCCATTGATGCCGGGGTGCCCCCGTCGTACCGGCACCCCCCCACGCCGATGCATACCAGTCGGCCGAACTGGTTCTATTCCGGTATCGTTTCCACCCCTCCAAGCCCGGCAAATCCGGCGCTTGAACTGTCCCCTTGCATACCAATCCGGGTAAATCCCTATCCCGCATCGCGTTGTAAACAAAGACTTTCTCGCAACTAAAACGCTTGCCGGGCAAGGCTTTCGGCGATTTCCGCGTCGCTAATACCAGTTCGTTGACTGGTATTATGGTGGTTATATAATGCCCTCACTTTCGACGGCCCGAGGTCGTCGTCCGACACCCGGAGGCACATGGAAACCGGCTGGTCCGAACTGGCGCCCGATCCCCTCAGCGACACGCCGCTCTATCTGCAGCTCGCCCGCAATCTGGCGAGCGCGATCCACGCCGGCGCGTGGCGGGCCGGCGAGGCGCTGCCGTCGGAGCGGCTGCTGTCGGTGTCGGTCGGCGTATCGCGGATCACGGCCCGTCGCGCACTCGCGCTGCTGGTCGAGCAGGGGCTGATCAAGCGGGCACGCGGGGCGGGCAGCTTCATCACGCCGCGCGTCGCCGATCCGCTGTCGCGTCTCGTCGGCTTCACCGCGAAGATGAAGCAGCGCGGCTTCGTGCCCGATTCGGTATGGCTGTCGCGCACGCTGCGCGCCGCGAGCCGCGACGAGATCACGCATCTCGGTCTCGCCCCCGGCGCGACGGTGGCGCGGCTCGAACGGCTGCGCCGCGCGGACGGCATCGTGATGGCGGTCGAGCATTCGACGCTGCCGGCCGCGGTGGTGCCCGATCCGCAGGCGCTCGGTGCGTCGCTGTACGAGTACCTCGACACGCGCGGGATGACCGTCGTGCGCGCGCTGCAGCACTTTCGCGCGGCGAACGCGACCCACGCGATCGCGAAATGGATGGCGGTGAAACCGGGCTCGGCGCTGCTGGTGATCACGCGGATCGGCTACGGTGCCGACCAGCGCGCGATCGAAGTGAGCGAAACGTATTGCCGCGACGACTACTACGACTTCGTCGCCGAACTGAAACGCTGACGCGCGAGACTTGCCCGCGCGCGACAGCCGTGAAGCAACGACACGGAATTGCAAATCACGACGCGGATACCCGCGTCACCAGATCATCAAGAGAACGTCATGCTGACTGGAAACATCCTTACCCCCGACGGCTGGATTCTGGGTTCGCTCGATAGCGAGAACGGCCGCATCACGACACTCGACGGCAAGCCCGTCGATCCCGCGAAGAACGACGCGCCTTACATCCTGCCCGGCTTCATCGACCTGCACGTGCACGGCGGCGGCGGCGCCGACGTGATGGAAGGCGGCGACGCGATCGAGACGATCGCCCGCACGCACGCGCAATTCGGCACGACGAGCCTGCTCGCGACGACGATGACCGCGCCGCGCGACGAACTGATGAAAGTCGTCGGCAACCTCGGCAGCGTCGCGCGTACCCGCACGCCGGGCGGCGCGCGCGTGCTCGGCGTGCACCTCGAAGGCCCGTACATCAACCCCGGCAAGCTCGGCGCGCAGCCCGACGCGGCCGTCTCGGCCGTGCTCGACGAAGTGCTGAAGTACCTGTCGATCGCGCCGATCCGCGTCGTCACGCTCGCGCCGGAAATCGCCGGCCACATCGAGATCATCGGCGAGATGGCCGCGCGCGGCGTGCGCGTGCAGCTCGGCCACTCGCTCGCGACCTACGACGACGCGGTGGCCGCGCTCAAGCACGGCGCGTGCGGCTTCACGCACCTGTTCAACGCGATGTCGCCGCTGCATCACCGCAACCCCGGCCTGGTGGGCGCGGCGCTTGCTCACGCCGAATACGCGGAAATCATTCCCGATCTGCTGCACGTGCACCCGGGCGCGATTCGTGCGGCGCTGCGCGCGATCCCGCGCCTGTACGTCGTGACCGACAGCACGTCCGCGACGGGCATGCCCGACGGCGAATACCGGCTCGGCAGCCAGCACGTGACGAAGTGCCTCGGCGGCGTGCGTCTCGCCGACGGCACGCTCGCCGGCAGCACGCTGACGATGGACCAGGCGCTGCGCAACCTCGTGTCGCTCGGCCTGCCGATCGCCGATGTGTCGAACCGGATGTCGCGCTATGCGGCCGACTACCTCGGCATCGCCGATCGCGGCCGCCTCGAGCGCGGCGCATGGGCCGACCTCGCGGTGTTCGATCGCGACCTGAACCTCACCGCGACCTACGTCGAAGGAGAATCGATTGTCGAATATGCTTAAGGAAGCGCGCGAGTCCGCCCAGGTCGTCGCCGCGCAGATCGCCGACACCGCGCGCGTCGAAGCGCTCG